>CAJWJQ010000034.1:0-11941 GCA_913041905.1 uncultured Gammaproteobacteria bacterium | reverse complement strand
ATTTTCAGCAACTCTAATATCTCCATTATCTAGACTATTAAGAGTATTTTCTACTGCATCAGAAACTTTGTTTACATCTACATCTTTCAAATTATTTTCAAATGCTTTTTCTATTAAATTAATATCAATATTCATAATGATTTTGGTATATTTTTATTTTTATTTTTATCTTTGTTGTCTTGTGTGTCTAAGAATACAAGTATATCATAATATTGTCTAATATTTTGTATATAGCTCACAGTCTCCCATCCGCGTGCATAACCATATTTTGTATACTTATAATATTTAGACTGACTGAGTTTTAAAATATATGGTTTTATAAGGGGCCACTTTCTATAATCAACATTATCATTTTTCGCAAGTTTAATTGCATCATTAATATGCCCTAAACCAATATTATAAGCTGCCACGGCATACCAAGTTTTATCATCATTAGTTATTTCTCTCGGTAATTTGCTAAGCAATAATTTTAAATATTTTGCGCCACCAAATATACTTTCTTTTGGATCAGTTCTATCAGCAATTTTCATTTCATTAGCCGTATCTCTTGTGAGCATCATTAAACCTTTTACTCCTGTATATGAAACAGCATCGCGTCTCCATCTAGATTCTTGATATCCTATGCTAGCTAATAATTTCCAATCTAAGTCATATTCTTTTGCAAATTTCTTAAAGAAAAATTCATATTTAGGAAAAACATTAAGGTAATCATCTAAAAATATTTTTATACCTACAAATGAGTGCTGATATTTTCTAAAATGCTTAGTGTAAATATTTAATAATTTATTCTCATTAATCATGTATTTAAAAAAATCTGATATTTGTTTTTCTAATTTTTTGCCAACATCCATTGGCAAGACCCATGATTGAGGTTCATTTGAATCAACTGTAAAAGCTACTTCAAGGGTTGGATAATATTGTTTTAACAATTTTAACTCGTCTGAATTCATTACCATATATTGAATTTTGTTATCATTAAGTAATTTTAATAATTCATCAATATTTTTTTCTTTCCAAAATTTAATTTTTATATCTGGATAGTTGCTATTAATACTCTTCATATTTTCCTTAATAGTCATGGAATCTATTGAATGAATGGTATTATTTGATAATTGAGATAAATTATCTAATGTTGATGTATATGCTGAATTAAAAACAATATAATGATCTATCCTATTATATGGATAACTTAATTTAACAATTTTATTGTTATAATTTCTGATATCAATATCACTAACAATATCAACTTCTCTATTATTTAATTTTGCATAAGCCTCATCAGTATCTTCAATTATTACAATTCTAAGATTTACATTTAAGAAATTAGCAAATTCTTTCATCAAATCATATCCGTATCCATTGTTTTTACCTTTACTTTCATAATACGTTGTCGGGCCTATTCTTGTAGCAAAAACAATTTCATTATTACCCATTATTCTTTCATAATCATTATTTTCAAATAATGACAATGGTTTGAAATAGAACAATAAAATGCCTATAAATAGACTAATCGCTATTATTCTTAATAGAAATTTAAACATTAGGAAGTGTTTTGATTCTTATTAGATGTATTATTTTTTCTGTGCAGATTTTTTTTTCGATTATACGATTTATATTTATTATATTTATTATAATAATTTTTGCTAAATCGCTTTTTCCCATTTGTCTGTCTATGTTTATAAACCTTTTTTTCTTTTGTAGTAAAAATAGACTTTACTTTGTTAATAATATTTTTAAGTACCCCAGCCTCTTCCTTGTCATTAAGATTATTATATTTTGGTTTAGGTGGCTGTGTTTTTGGAGTTACAGAAGACACTAATGCTGGTTGATGAGAATAATCTGTTTGTCCAATAGTTTTGTTATCTTTTGGAGCAATCTTGGTATTTAATGATGCTTTAAACGCTTCTTTAGTTCGATTCTCTCTGTCAACTAAATAGCTTGTCGCTTCAATTTCTGGATCAGGAACAATTTTTATACTTAATGAATTCCTTTCTTCAATCGCCTGAATTAACTCTCTTTTTTCATTAAGTAGGTAAGTTGCTAATCTAACAGGCAAATATACTGTTAAAGACTTATCATTTTTAATTGCTTCTTCTTCAAGCATTCGAACAAGTGAAATTGATTGAGAAGATAATGATTTTATATGACCAGTGCCACTACATGTTGGGCAAGCATCATCACTGTTATCTATAATAGACGACCTTAATTTTTGTCTAGAAATTTCCATAAGACCAAATTTAGAAATTCTATTAAATTGAATTTTAGCTTTATCTAATTTAGCTAACTCTGCCATTTTTCTCATCACTGTTTTTTGAGAACTTATTGACATCATGTCTATAAAGTCCACAACAATTAATCCACCAATATCACGCAGCCTAAGTTGTGTACATAACATAACCGCTGCTTCTAAATTGGTGTTGAGAGCTGTCTCTTCAATATCTCCACCTTTAGTAGATTTAGCAGAATTAACATCAATACTGGTTAATGCTTCTGTTGTATCAAAAACTATATTTCCACCAGACGGCAAAGTAACTTTTCTCCTGTAGACGCTTTGCACTTGTACTTCAATCCTATAATTACTAAACATAGGTGTAGATTTATTATAATTTTCTACCTTAACTTTAGAATGAGGGATAAAGTGTTTTTTAGCATTTAAAAAATCATCATGAAAGCTTTTATCATCAATAATTATTTCATCTATATTGTCATCTATATAATCCCTAATAACTCTTGCCAACATACTGCTTTCTTCGTAGATAAGGTATGGCGCTTCTTTCAAGACAGAATTTTCTAAAATATTTTCATAAATTTGAATTAAATAATTCATGTCCCATTCCAGCATATCTTTTGTGCTATGCAGGCCAGATGTTCTTAAAATAACACTCATATTATTAGGGACATTTAACTCATTTAATATTTTCTTTGCATTAAGTCTATCACTACCCTCAAGTCTTCTTGAGACGCCTCCAGTATTTGGATTTTTAGGTAATAAAACTAAATATTTGCCAGCTAAACTTAGGTAGGTGCTTAGCGCCGCACCTTTAGTTCCTCTTTCTTCTTTGTCTATTTGAATAACTATTTCTTTGCCATTCTCTATGCAATCACGAGATGTTCTTGGTTTACCTGGAGTGAAAATTTCAGGAGATATTTCCTTAAAAGGAAGAAATCCATGTCTAGCCCTACCAAAGTTTACAAAAGCAGCTTCTAAACCTGGCTCTACCCTAGATATTGTTCCCTTGTAAATATTTGACTTGATGTTTTTCTTTGGTAAATCTATATCTAATTCTATTAATTGCTTGTTTTCGACTATAGCAAGCCGTACCTCGTCTCGTTGCGAGGCATTTATCAGTATTTGTTTCATTTATAATCCTGTAATTCATATTTTTATTTCATTTATTAAATTGGTCTTATTCTCTATTTTTAGTATTTAATAAGTCTTTAAAAGATTTATTTATAAATTCATTTAAATAATTGTTATTCTTTTCAATAATTTAGCCAATTTTTAGACTATACTCTAATCAATATAATAATCTTTAAATTAATATATCAATGATTTAAGATATCTTCAAATATTATCGTGATAAATACTGAGAAAATTAAGGTAAAAAAAATCCATGTTCCGTCTGAAAATGAGGGCCAAAGAGTAGATAATTACCTAAGAAAGCTACTCACAGGCGTACCTAAGAGCCTTATTTATAAGGTAATTAGAGATGGACAAGTACGAGTAAATAGCAAACGAGTCAAACCAAGCTATAAATTGGTGGCAAATGATGTTGTACGAATCCCCCCTATATCAATTAATGAAAAACCCGAAGCAGTTTCCTATAATCTAATCAAAAGTATAAAAAAAGCAATTTTGTTTGAGAATGATGATTTATTGATTATTGATAAGCCTGCTGGCATATCAGTGCATTCAGGCAGTAAAATAAAAAATGATATAATTTCAAGTTTAAAATCTATTCAAAAATATAAAAACCTATCCTTGGTCAATAGATTAGATCAAAATACCAGCGGCTGTCTTATTATGTCAAAAAACTATCATGCTGCTTCTTCACTAGGAAAACAATTTCAAACAAACAATGTTGAAAAACATTATACTGCATTGATATATGGATCTTTAAAGGGAGATAAAATTATAATCGATAACCCTTTAATAAGAAATAGAGATAACTATAATCCTTCAGTTAAAGTTTCGTCTAAAGGTAAATCAGCACTTTCAAGTATATCGTTAAAAAAACAATTTAAAAATTGTTGCTTAGTTGATATAAAAATAGACACAGGAAGAATGCATCAAATTAGAGTGCATGCCGCAAGCATAAATCAACCAGTTTGTGGTGATACGAAATATGGTGATATTGAAGTTAATAAAAAATTTAGAGAATATGGTTTAAAAAGAATGTTTTTACACTCAAAATCTGTATCCTTTTATTATAAAAAGGAACATAAAGTAGAGGCTCCATTACCAAACGATTTAAGTATGGTTATTGATAAATTAAAAAATGAAATATAATATCATATAAGTAGGTGTAAATATGAAAGATGATTTTTCGAAGGAGTTAGTTGATTCGCTCATAGAAGATAAGAAATCTGAGAGAAAACTAAAAATCATAACAAGAATTTCTATTTTAGTAATATTTGTGGTTTTAATATTTTCATCATTTTTATTTTCTACAGAGAATAATATATATTCACGACAACATACTGCAGTAATAAAGATAGATGGGTTTATATCCCCTGCGGAGGAGACTAATACTGAAAATATTATTTCTTTAGTTTCAAAAGCAATGAAAAATAATTATTGCAACAACATCATATTAAAAATCAATAGTTCTGGTGGTAGCGCAACGCAGTCAAAAATTATATTTGATCAAATTAATAAATTAAAATCTATAAATAATAAAAAGGTATTTTCCGTGATAGAAGATGTAGGCGCTTCAGGAGGATATTATATTGCCGCAAGCGGGGATAAAATTTTCTCTAGCTCATCAAGCATTGTTGGTTCTATTGGAGTAAGACTTGACAGTATTAACATTAGATCACTAATGGATAAATTAGGAATCAAATCTCAAACTATATTTTCTGGAGAAGACAAAGGTATTTTAGATCCATTTGCAGACATGACAAAAAAACATAAAACCCATTTAAAAAAATTATTGGTTAACATACACCAAGATTTTATTAAAGATGTTAAAGAATCTAGAAAAGATTTAATAAATAATGATATCGTCTTTACAGGTTTATTTTGGACTGGCAATGAGGCTATCAAGCTCGGGCTTATTGATGAAATAGCATCAATTTATGATGTGAACACTAAATATTTCAATAATGATTATATGATTACATATAACAAAGAATCTACATATATTGAACGCATATTAAAATCTACAATTAACCTCATTAATAACAACACGATGAGCTTAATACATTAGAAATGAGTTTTGATATTTTTAGTCATAAAAATATAGATGGTGAATTTTTTGATAAATCTATATACCCTAATATTGTTTTTTATTCGATATACCCTTATGAAAAAAATAAATTACACAAATCTTTTGAAATAAATTTTAATAAACACAATCATAAAAAGTCATTTGGAAAAACCCTAATAATAGGAGGGGATGATGGATATTTGGGGTCTATTATTATTGCTGGACAATCTGCCCTTAAAACGGGAACGCGTTATATTGAAATATGTACAACAGAAAAGCATTGCAGTAGCTTAGCTCTACATCAATCGGAGCTTATAACTATAGAATATAATGATACTTTCCAAAAAAAGCTAGATGACTATAATAATATAATTATAGGGCCTGGATTTTTCCCATCTCAAGAATGGTCTAAAAAAATATTTATAGAATTTCAACAATTTCTTTTTAATAGTAATAAAGAAGTTAATGTTGTTGCAGATGCAGGTTTTTTAAGTTTATTATCTAATCATCCATTTCAATATGACAATTGGGTTTTAACCCCTCATCCTGGTGAAGCTGCAAAATTATTAAATACTAGTATTAGCAATATTCAAAATAATAGAATTAAGGCATGTTATGAAATTCAGAAAAAATTTGGAGGAGTAACTGTATTAAAAGGTAATCAAACTATTATTAGATCATCTGACAAAACATATGTTTGCTTACATGGCAATCATGGAATGGGGACAGCAGGAATGGGAGACTGTTTAAACGGAGTTATTGCCTCTTTAACATGTCTAGTTAATGAAAAAGATTATTTTAACTCAATACTATACGCAGTAGGGGTACATTCATATGCTGCAGATGTCATTAAAGAAAATAATGGCGCAATAGGTATTCTTGCAAGTGACGTTATATTAAAAATGAATAAAATCTTAAATATTTCTATCACAAAGGATGGAGATAATGAATAATAATCCTAAGTATTTTCATTTATCAAGTGAAAATGTATATTCTAGTTTTTTTCAAAAACTGAAACTCACTGAACAGAAAAAATCTTTGATATTTTTGCATGGAGAAATAGGAGCGGGAAAGACGTCGTTGGTAAAATCATTTATTAAACACTTAGATAAAAGAACAACAGCAACAAGCCCAACTTTTACATTAATTAATGAATATAATATAGATAACTTTAAAATATTTCATTATGATTTGTTTAGATTAAATTCACCCAAAGAATTATTAGAGATTGGGATAGATCATTATTTTTCACAAGAAGGTATACATTTTATTGAATGGCCAGAAAAATTTCTTAACCTATTACCTGTATCAAATTATGATATTTTTTTTACTATTCTTGAAAATTCTAGATTAATAAAAGTTATTGAAAATTATTAAGGATGGATGAGAAATTAAATATTATTGCACTAATGGGACCTACATCTATTGGTAAGTCTGCTATCGCTTTGCAGCTATATGAAAAGTATCCAATAGAGATAGTAAGTGTAGATTCGTCTATGATTTATAGAGATATGAATATTGGTACGGATAAACCTTCTTCAGAAATACTGTCTTCAATCAAACATCATTTTATAGATATAATTGACCCTAATCAGACGTATAATGTAAGTAATTTTTATAATGATGTGCATTTAATTATTAAAGACATTCATAACAGAAATAAAGTACCTATATTAGTTGGTGGCTCAATGATGTATTTCAACCAACTTATTAATGGTCTTAGTAAAATGCCAAATAATTCTGTATCTGAAAGAAAATTTATAAAGGATATTATAAATACATATTCATTGGGTCAAATACATGATTGTTTAAGCCATATTGACCACACTTCTTTTCTAAGAATAAATAAAAATGACAGACAAAGAATAGAAAGAGCCTTAGAAGTTTATTTACAAAGCGGTAAACCTATATCTTCTTTTTTTTTAAATAACAATAAACTTCAAGAGAGATATAATTTAGAAATAATAAAATTATATTCTAATGATAGAGACATTATACATAGAAACATCGCCAATAGAGCACAAAAAATGTTTGAGGAAGGATTTATAGAGGAAGTTATAAGTCTAAAAAAGAAATACTTGTTAACAAAAAATTCTCAATCAATGAAATCAATTGGATATAGGCATACATTATGTTATTTGAATAACGAGGTAACAAGAAAAGAATTGGAGGAAAGGTGTATTTATGCCACTAGACAATTGGCAAAACGGCAAATAACGTGGATGAAAAAATTTTCAAATGGTCTAGAAATAGACATTAACAACAAATCTAGCAAAGATATAATTCCTTTAATTGACAAATATTTGCATTTTTCTTAAATAGTGTCACTATTATATTTACTATTAACCAGTATATTGCATTGTTATGGTAACAGAAAATTTACAAGACAAATTTCTAAATAAACTAAGAAAAGACAAGGTGCAAGTATCTATATTTTTGGTAAATGGTATTAAGTTAGAGGGCACTATTGATTCTTTTGACTCATACACTATTTTACTTAAAAGTAAGGTCACACAAAGTGTATATAAGCATGCAATTTCAACGATAGTTCCGAGTCAACCAGTTAAATTAGAAATTGATGAGTAAAGGACTTTGTATTAATATTGTGTTTCAGGAGTAGTATATGGCATGGAATGAACCTGGTGGCAGCAATAAAGATCCGTGGGGTCGAAAAACAAAAGATAATTCTGAAATAGATAATCTGGTAAAGGATATATCAAAATTTTTCCAGAATATTTTTAAAACTGACGAAGGTGGCGCACCTCCAACTAAAAAAAATGTCGGTGCATTAGCCGCTATCTTCATTGTGTTATATCTTCTATTTGGTATATATATCGTAAATGATGGTGAAAGAGGAGTTGTTCTACAGTTTGGAAGATTTGTATCAATCACATCTCCAGGACCACATTGGGTGCCAAGAATAATCAGAAGAGTTGAAATAGTCGATGTATCTAAAATAAGATCCGTGCAGCAAAAGGCTGTAATGTTGACCGAAGATGAAAATATTGTCAGTGTAAATTTTGCAATTCAATATGATATAAAAGATGCCAGTAATTTTATTTTTAACCTTAGAGACCCTGATGAAACACTTCAGGCATCAGGTGAGAGCGCAATAAGAGAAGTGCTTGGAAAAAATAAAATGGATTTTGTAATAACCGAAGGAAGAGAATCTATTGCTGCTTCAACTAAGTCTCTTTTACAAAATGTATTAGATGATTATAAATCCGGCATTAATGTGCAAACAGTTAATATTTTAGAAGCTCAACCACCCGAACAGGTTCAAGATGCATTTTCTGATGCTATAAGAGCAAGGGAAGACGAACAAAGGTATATTAATGAAGCTGTGGCTTATAGAAATGAAATAATACCGTTGGCGCGTGGTAAAGCAAAACAAATTATTGAAGGAGCAAAAGCTTATAGAGTTAAATTAATTAAATCATCTGAAGGTGAAGCCTCAAGGTTTGTTAAATTATATAATGAGTATAAAAAAGCTCCAGAAGTTACTAGAGAAAGATTATATCTAGAGGCTGTGGAATCAGTTCTAGGAAACACAACTAAAGTTATGATAGATATAGACGGAGGTAATAATTTACTTTATTTACCATTAGATAAAATATTGGAGTCAAAAAACAATGATACCAATAGAGATGCTACACAACCAAATAATAATACTTTATTAGATAAAATCCGTATAAATAGAGAATCTTTTGACAAACGAAAGAGGAATTTATACAGTGAATAACAGAAATATTTTAACGACTCTTTTAGTTTTAACTATAGTAATATCATCATCTACATTTATAGTAGATGAAAGAGAGGTTGCAATTAAATTTAGGTTAGGTGAAATTATAAATTCATATGAAGATCCAGGGCTTTATTTCATGATTCCATTTGTAAATAATGTAAAAAAATATGATTCACGATTATTAACCATGGATTCAAAACCAGAACAATTCCTTACTAGCGAGAAAAAGAATGTTATAGTTGATTCTTTTGTTAAATGGAGAATTACTAAACCTAAAAATTTTTACCGAGCATCTAAAGGTGATGAAAGAATTGGAATTAATAGATTATCACAAATAATAAATGATTTAACAAAAAGTGAGTTTAGTAAGAGAACTATAAATGAAGTCGTATCAGGAGATAGGAACGCATTAATGAGTATTGTTAGAACAGAAGCAAATAAAGATGCAGGTGCATTAGGCATAACTGTTGTTGACGTAAGATTAAAAAAAGTTAACTTACCTGATGAAGTTAGTGATTCTGTTTATGCAAGAATGGTTAAAGAAAGAGCGACGGTTGCAAAAGCTTTTAGATCCAAAGGAAAAGAAGAAGCTCAAGGTATATCAGCTCTTGCAGAAAGAGAATCTGAAACTATTATTGCTGAAGCATATAAAACAGGACAAGAGATTAAAGGTGAAGGTGATGCAATCTCCGCAGAAACATATGCAAAGGCTTATAATTTAAACCCCGAGTTTTATTCTTTTTATCGTAGTTTAACCGCATATGGAGAATCTTTTAGTGAAAAACAAGATGTATTGGTTATTAACCCAGACTCAGATTTCTTCAAGTATTTTACTGATCCAACGGGTAGAAGATAATAGATACTACTAACCTTATACTATTATTAATAGCTCTCATTCTTATATTGGAGAGCATATTACCATTATTGTCACCAAAAAAAACTAAATCTATTTTACTATACTTCCTTGAATTAGATGATAATACCATTAGAATGATTGGTGGCATTATGTTAGCGCTTGGACTTATTATATATATGCTAGTAATTTAGGTTGATTATGAAAAATAAAAACTTTTGTATACCCAACGGTATTGAATATTATATGCCAAAAGAAGCTTTAGAGTTTGAAAGACTTAAAGTTAATGTACTAAAAATATTTAAGAAATATAAATATGATTATGTTTTACCGCCAATCTTTGATAATTTAGACAACCTTTTAAACCTTAAATCTTCTGACATAGATAATGAAACAATTACTTTTTTAGACAAATCATCAGGTAGTGAAATTGGTATTAGAGCTGATATAACCCCGCAAATTGCTAAAATAGATTTTCAGATTACACACGGTAAGGGCAATGCCAGATTTGCTTATATGGGTGATATTCTTCGCTTGTCATCAAATTTATTTGATAGAAAAAACCCATATCAGATTGGAGCTGAACATTTTGGTAATGTATCAAAGTCAACAGATATAGAAATTATTAAATTAATGATAGAGATTATTTCTCTTTCTGGTGAGAAAAAAATTATTATAGAACTGGGTAATTTATCAATTATTAATAATATTCTAACAACGCTAGAATTAAATGATAAAAATAAAAGCATGCTCATAGATTTAATTAATTTAAAATCTATTACTGAAATAAAATCTTTTTTTAAATTTCATAATCTACAAAAAACAAAATTAAATTTAATAATAGATTTGATAAATGTTTCAGGTGATATAATGGTTTTAAAGGAAATAAAAAATATTTTAAAAAAATATAAAGTAAACGCAGAGACAAAAATTAATGAATTAAATTATATCGCCAAAAGCATTAGTAAGCACAAGGATCTTGTTGGTATACAGGTAGATTTGTGTGAATTACATAGTTTTAATTATCAATCAGACATTATATATACAGCTTATGTACCAAATTTTAGAAAAGAAATTGCTAGAGGTGGTAGATATATTGCTTACACAACAGAAAAAAATATTTCTAGATATGCAACAGGATTTAGTCTTGATCTTAAAGATATCCTGTATATGTCAAAAATAGGGAAAAAATAAAATGGCTAACATACTTCTTGTTGGAACACATTGGGGAGATGAAGGCAAAGGAAAAATTGTAGATGTCCTGTCTCGAGAAGCATCAGGCTGTATCAGATTCCAAGGCGGTCATAATGCAGGACATACACTCGTAATTGATGGTGTTACAACCATACTTCATCTTATACCTTCTGGAATACTAAGAGATGAATGTTTATCCATTATTGGTAATGGGGTGGTTATATCTTTAGAGGCTCTTAAACATGAGTTGCAGGATTTGATAGATAAAGGTATAACTATCGATGAAAAATTATATATAAGTGAGTCATGTCATGTAATTTTGCCTACTCATATTGCACTAGACAAAGAAAAAGAAAAATCTCTTGGAAAAAAATCAATAGGCACAACAGGAAGGGGTATAGGGCCAACTTATGAGGATAAAACCGCAAGGAGAGGCATTAGATTATCAGATTTTTTTGATGAAAGTAATTTAAAAGATAAGATCAAAAAACTAATGGATTACCATAATTTTTTGCTTAAAAATTATTATAATGCTAATGAAATATCTGTAGATGACACACTATATAATCTATTAAATATTTTTAATGAGGTAAAAAAACATATTTGCGATGTAACGCCAATGATTTTAGATATTAGCAAGCAATCAAATGTAATCTTTGAAGGAGCGCAAGGCACAATGCTTGACATAGATCATGGAACATATCCTTATGTAACTTCCTC
>CAJWJQ010000033.1:0-12035 GCA_913041905.1 uncultured Gammaproteobacteria bacterium | reverse complement strand
ATTTCTTTTTGTCCTTCTTTTCTTAGATGGTCTTGAATCTACATTTCCAGCAGATTTCCTTCTAGGCTTTCTTTTTTCAACACTATCTTCATTGTTATTTCTAGATCTTCTATGTTTAGAAGGCTTTGAAAGAGATTTACCTTTAGCGCTTCTTCTTGGCCCGCTACTTTTAGAAAAACTTCTGCTTGGTTTTGATTTTAAGTTACGATTTTTACTTTTTTTTCTAGTAGATCGACTATTTTTTCCAATAGTTTTTGGTTTATTTACGCTTTCAGGATTTAATAAATAATTAATTTGATTCCATAAAGATTGTTCTTCTGGAGAAACAAAACAGATTGTTGACCCTTTAGATCCTGCTCTTCCTGTTCTGCCAATACGATGTATATAATCCTCTGCAACTTGGGGTAAATCATAATTAACTACATGTTCAATGTGATCAACATCTAGTCCTCTTGATGCAATATCTGTGGCTACAAGTACTTTGAATTTTTTAAGTCTAAAGTTTTTCATAACTTTATCTCTTTTATTTTGATTTAAATTTCCATTCAATGCATCTGCTTTAAATCCATCATTTGATAAATTTTTTGCCATTCTTTTTGTCCCATGTTTTGTCTTTGCAAATATTAATACAGACCCTTTGCGTTGAGATAACTGTAATAATAATTCTTTATATTTTTTATTGTGATCAATGTTTAAAATATTATGTTTAATGTTTGTTAGTAATATATTGTCAGTCTCTACAGCAACTCTCTCTGGATTATATAAATATTTTTTTGAAAGCTTCATTATCTTTTCCGGCAAAGTAGCTGAAAAAAGCAAAGTTTGCTTTTCTGAAGGCATGTATTTCAGTGTTTGATCAATTTGAATACCAAAACCCATATCAAGCATTCTATCGGTTTCATCTAAAACTAAATAACCACAATCCATTAAATCTAAAGTCTTGCTTTCTAAGTGATCATTAATGCGACCTGGGGTTCCAACAATTATTCTCGGTTCTTTTCGCAGCTGGCTTAACTGTTTTCCCATTGCTTCTCCGCCAATTAAACATGCTGACCTTATTGTGTTTGATTTTCCTAAAAGCTGATTTACAACCCCTAACACTTGTCTAGCTAATTCTCTTGTGGGCGTCATTATTAAAGCAGTCATATTTTTATTTTTAGATAATATTTCTATCATCGGTATACAAAAGGCAATTGTTTTGCCAGTTCCTGTTTGTGCAGAACCAAGGATATCTATTCCTTTTAGAGCTACTGGGATAGCTTTTTGTTGTATTGGAGTTGGTATGGAAAAATCCATATTGAGTAATGCTTTACTCAAATCTTTGGAGAGCCCAAAATTTTCAAAAGTGTTCATTAATTTCTCTTTGTTATAGTTAAATAAATAGTTAGTTGAAGATTTCCACTAGCTGTTATTCTATAACAATTTGTTAAGACTCTTCCAAGTTACATATATTCTATGTAACTGTGGGTACTTTGTATCAGTTAAGGTCTAATAATACAAGGTTTAATTACTAAAACTCAATTAAACCCCAAATCATACAAAAAACAGTTAATAATTGTTATGATTAAGATGTGAATATAAAATATTATCAAATAACAACATTTCTAGTTATTCTACTTACAATATTTCTATTTGATAATATGTTATTATTTATGCATGAATAAGAATAATGAATTGGGTTCACTGAAAAGAGAAGTTAAGTTTTGGGAAAAAACTGATACATGGAGGGAAGAACCTGATTTTTGGAGATTAGGTATAATGAAAAAAATGCCAGTATTGTTATCTCTTTCGATTATTATGTTAACTGGCGTTATACTTACAATCTTCTTAAGATAACACGGTGCAGCTTTCAGTTGATTTAGATCAAGTATTTCGTCCTAATAGATTAATTCTTGAAATATATATATGATTAACATATTATTTTCTTACACAATTATATGACTAGTTTGTTTTGCTTAGCATATACAAAAAAATATCAGCATTAATATTAATGCAAGAGAGATTGTAGTATTTTTGTAAATTCAAAAATAACTATAAATGCCCCTACAAAAAAAGAAAATATTATCACTACCATTAAAAATGGAATAATCTGAGGCTGTGTCTCTGCAAACGAATTAATTAATGTCCTTTCAATAATTTTTTGTGTATAGAATATAATATTACCAAATACTATTGCTGAAAATATTGGTCCTAGTACAAAAAACACAAAAGGTTTCCAAGAATAAACATCAGAAAAGCCAACGTCTGTAGAATATATATAAAAGCTAGAGGCAAGCCAAAATAAAACGGCAATAATTTTAGAGTTTTTTAGAATTTTAGCATCTTGTATTTCTTGTTGTGCTTTTAATTTTTTTTCTTTTATACTAGTCATGCTTTCACTCTTGCTGAGTATTCGTTATTTTCAGTGTCTATTTTTATTCGCTCACCTTCTTTAATAAATATTGGCACCATAATTTTTTGTCCGTTGTCTAGCACTGCTTCTTTTAAAGTTGATGAGACAGTATCTCCTTTTATAGCTTCTACTGTTGACTTAACGAGTAAGTTAACAAATTTTGGTGGCTCTACCTGAATAATACTGCCATTCCAAGTTGTAACGTTGCATTCATCTCCGTCAACAAGCCATATGGCGTTTTCATTTAATATGTCACTTTTAACTTCAACCTGCTCATAACTTTCAATATTCATAAAAAAATATGTATTAGACTCTTTATATAAAAATTGCATCTTTGTATTGATAACGTCTGCCTCATCTAAATTTTCACCAATCTTGATAGTTTTCTCTAAAACTTTATTACTAAGTAAATTCCTTACTTTTATTCTAGTGAATGCCTGTCCTTTGCCTGGATTAACAAATTCTGTCTCTAATATAATATAAGGTTGTTTTTCAATTAAGATTTTATTTCCATTACGTAATAGTGCTGAATTGTCAGACATTAATTAATTGGCTGTTCTGACAATGAAACTATTTCGGTATCTTGCAATGCTGCTATACGTTTTGATAAAGGAGGATGGGTAGAAAATAGTTTTTTTAATGTTGATGATTGCCCCTTATTAGATATACCAAATGCTAGCATTTGATCAGGGAGCTTAGCTGCGCTAAATTTTTCTAAGGTCTTCAAAGATGAAATCATACTTTCTTTAGATGTTAGTTGTGCCCCACCGAAATCAGCTCTAAACTCTCTTCTTCTTGAAAACCAACATACGATTACAGATGCAAGAATTGCTAAAATAATTTGAGCAAAAATTACTGTAACAAAGTAACCTATACCATAACCCCTTTCATTTTTAAGTATTACTCTATCAACAAAATGTCCGATTACTCTTGAAAAGAAAATAACAAAAGCATTTATAATTCCTTGTATTAGAGTTAAAGTAACCATGTCTCCGTTAGCAACATGACTCATCTCGTGTCCTATAACAGCTTCTACTTCATTTTTATTCATATTATTTATTAAGCCAGTGCTAAGCGCTACCAGCGAATTGTTTTTTGATGATCCAGTTGCAAATGCGTTTGGTTGTGGAGACTCAAATATACCTATCTCTGGAATTTTAATATCCAAACGCTGGGATTGTTTTTCTACTACGTTAAAATACCATTTCTCAAACTCATTAGATGGTGACTGAATAACTTTAACGCCAGCCATTTTTTTTGCCATCCATTTAGACATGTACAATGAAATAAAAGATCCGCCCATGCCAAAAACAAGTGAAAACAACATTAGAGAGTTATAATCTAAATCTATTCCATTGTTTTGTAAAATACCTGTAAAACCTATTAGAGATAGGAAAATACTCAATACGAGAAGTATTGCTATGTTAGTAATAAGAAAAAATAATATTCGCTTCATGTCTGTCCTCTATTCAATATTATAGTCTGTTTTACCTTTTTCAAGCAAAAACTTTTTATCAATTTTTTTACCTCTTCGATTTCTTTCCATAAAGAAATGTTTAAGGTCATCATATTTTATACTCTTATCTTTTTTAGACGTGTAAGAAAATAATAAAGATTGACCCTTATTTAATATACCTAAAAATATAATCTTTTCAGTACTATTTTTAGGTATATTAATGAGCTTAATCCCTCTACCTTTTGTCATTATCGGTATATTTTTTAAGTCACCTATTAACATATACCCTTCACTAGTAATAACTAAATAATGAGTATCTACATCTAAGTCAACTGATACAGGCTTAATAGCAAGAGAATCTTTTGTTTTGAGTAATGTTTTGCCATTTTTATTTTTTACAATTACATCTTCATATAATGATATAAAACCATAACCACGATTAGTCATATTTAGAACACTTAATTTATTTGATAAATTAAGCATTCCAGCAATTAATATACCATCTTGTATTTGAAAATATTTACTTACAGGTTCGCCTTGACCTCTAGAAATATTGAAATGAGAAGAGTCAAGGTTATAAGCATATCCTAACTGGTCAAAGAATCCTAAAATACTATCAGTTTGTACTAGCTCATGATGTAAATATTCATCGCCAGTTTTAAAATTAAGTTTATCTAAATTAAAATCATGTCCTTTGCTAAATTTAATCCATCCATTTTTTGATAATATAGCAGTTATAGGTTCAATAGAAATAGCAGCTTTAATCTTAAGTGCTTTAGAAATATTTTGTGTATTGATTTTAGTAAGCCTTGTTCTAGAAAATAAAGATGCATTATCTTTTAGCTCTTTCTTTAAGTGTGTTTTTAGTCTTGTTTTTGAGTTTAGGATTAAAGATATAGATTGTTCTCTTTTTTGTAGTTCAGATAGTTCCATAACTATATTTTTCTCTTGGAGTTTGGCAAGATTTCTTATCTTCATATTTATAATAGCTTCATATTGAATTTCTGAAAATTTATATATTTTTAAAATTTTTTTCTTTGGTTCATCTTCATTTCTAATAATTTTAATTATTTTATCTAAATTTTTATACACAATAATATATGCTTTTAAAACGTGGATTCTAGATTTTATTTTTCCCAACTCCCATGAGAGTTTATTTTTAATTGTTGTTAATCTAAAATCTATCCATTCTATTATAATGGTTCGTATATTCTTTACTTGCGGCTTACCATTTAAGCCAATCATATTCATATTAACTCTTATGTTTTTCTCTAAGTCTGTTGTGAAAAATAAATGAGACATTACATCATCTGCGTTATAAGATCTTCCCTTATACTTAATGATTAATCTTACAGGGTTATCCTGATCAGAATCATCCATAACGCTTTCTAAAAAGATTGATTTTCTTGAACAAATTTGTTCTTGTATTTGTTCAATGATTTTAGTAGTAATAGCTTGGTACGGAAGTGAGTCAATAATAATTTCTTTTTTAGTATAAGTATATGTGGCTCTAAGTTTAATATTTCCAGATCCAAACTCATATATGTTGTCAATATCAGATTCATTTAAGACTATTTCTCCTTTTGTAGGGAAGTCAGGACCTTTGATGATTTTCTTTATATCTGGGACAGTTGATTTTGGTTTATCTAATAAAAGTATGACTGCTTCTATTATTTCGTTTAAATTATGAGATGGAATATCTGTTGACATGCCAACTGCAATTCCAGAGCTACCATTAATTAATATGTTGGGTACTTTAGAGGGTAAGTTTTTTGGCTCTTTTAATGTCCCATCAAAATTTGCTACCCAATTAACAGTTCCCATATCTATTTCATCTAGAAAAAGATTAGAGAATTCTGTTAACCTTGATTCTGTATATCGCATTGCTGCAAAAGACTTAGGGTCGTCTTGCGTTCCCCAGTTTCCTTGTCCTTCTATAAACGGATAATTGTATGAGAAGTCTTGTGCCAACATAACCATAGCTTCATAGCATGCAGTATCACCATGTGGGTGAAATTTACCCAAAACATCACCTATGGTTCTAGCAGATTTCTTGAACTTTGTATTATATTTTAATCCAAGTTCATTCATTGCAAATATTATTCGTCTTTGCACTGGCTTAAGTCCATCTGCAATATTTGGCAATGCTCTATCTAAAATGACATACATTGAATAATTTAAATATGCTTGTTCTGAAAATTCTCGTAAAGGTATCTTCTCAATATTTGAATCCGCTTCTTTAATCATCTTTTCTAAATCAATTTTCATATTTAATCTATTTGCGCTAAGTCACCTTTTTTTTCTAACCAAATTTTTCTATCAGCTGAGTTTCTTTTATTCAAAAGCATATTCATTAGATCATAATCCTTTTTTTTATTAGATAAGGTTAACTCTATTAATTTTCTAGTTTTTTTTGATAAGGTAGTTTCCCTCAGTTGAGATGGGTTCATTTCACCCAAACCTTTGAACCGGGTAATATGCAAAGATTGATTATCTTTATTTACTTTTAATTTTTTTAATAATATGTCTCTTTCTTTATCATCAACTACATAAAAAGTTTCTTTTTTAAAATCTATTCTATATAAAGGTGGTTTAGCTATAAAAATATGTCCCGCATTAATTAATGGTTTAAAATGCTTTAAAAAAAGTGCAGTTAGTAAGGTTGCAATGTGTAAGCCATCAGAATCTGCGTCAGCTAATATGCAAATCTTACCATATCTAAGTCTGCTTAAATCATCAGACCCCGGCACAACTCCAATGGAAACGCTTATATCTTTTACCTCTTTCGATTCTAAAATTTTTGATGAAGTTAATTCCCAAGTATTCAGGATTTTACCTCGTAATGGTAAAATTGCCTGAAAAGATCTATCTCTTGCTTGTTTAGCAGACCCTCCTGCAGAGTCACCTTCAACTAAAAATAATTCAGTAGCTCTAGAATCTTTTAATGAACAATCTGAAAGTCTGCTTGGTAATAGTATAGACTTTGAAGATGTTTTCTTTAAGCCATTGTCAGATGATAGTATTCTTGCTTGAGCATTTTTAATAATTATTTCGGCAATCTTGGCGCCGGATTCAGAGTGCCTATTTAGCCATATTTCAAAACTTTCTTTTAGTTTAGAAGTAAGTGTTGCTGAAATACTATTAGATTGCAGTTTACCTTTGGTTTGTCCAGAAAATTGCGGGTTACTCATTTTAAAAGATATGGTATACGCTATACTTTTCCATAGATCTTCTGGTGATAGTTTTAAATTCTTTGGTAGTAGATTCTTTCTTTCACAAAATTCACGCATCGCATCTATTAGAGCTGATCTAAACGAACTAACATGTGTTCCGCCTAAGTTGGTTGGTATTAAATTTACATAGCTTTCCTGTATTTGATTAGACGGGTTTTCTAACCAAGCACAAGACCAATCTATAGAATAAATATCAGTTTCAATGGCTCCAAAATAAGTGTTCTGAGGTAAAAATATTTCGTCATTACTTATATTTGATATCAAATAATCTGATAAGGTTCCTTCATGATAGAATTTTGTTTTTCCTGTTCCATATTTATTATCAATAAGAATCATTTTTAACTTTGACTGTAATATAGATTTTGCTTTAATAAGATGTGTAAGTTCTTTCATATCTAAATCCTGATTATCAAAATATTTTGTGTTAGCTTTAAATGTGATAATTGTGCCTTGCTTCTTTTTGATTGTTTTCTTTTTCTTTGTTAGTTTTCTTTTTATATCCCCATTGGCAAACAACATGTTATATTCATGTGAGTCATTTGACCTATATACTGTAATATTTAAAAATTCAGAAAGCGCGTTTACAATTGATACACCCACTCCATGTAAGCCACCAGAAAATTTATAGTTTTTTTCAGAAAATTTAGCGCCTGAGTGTAAATTAGTCATTATTACTTCAACGCCTGACACCTTATGCTCAGGATGTGGGTCAACAGGCATACCTCTTCCATTATCTTCAACCGATATAGAATTATCTTTATGTGCCGTAATAATGATCTCATTACAAAAACCAGAAATCGCTTCATCTACACTATTGTCGATAAGTTCTTGAACCAAATGATTAGGGTTTGTTGTGTCAGTATACATGCCAGGTCTTTTTTGAACTGGCTCAATACCCTTAAGGACTTCTATATCTGATGATGTATATTTTTTTTTCACTATGATGCTGTATAATTAAAAACATATTACTATATATGCATGAGAATATAAATGAATTATGTCTTTTATGATTTTGAGACCACAGGAACTAATAGATTTTTTGACCAGCCTGTACAAATTGCTGCAATATTAGTAAATGAAGAATTTGAAATACTTGATCAAATAAATGAGAAGTGTAAATTAAAAGATGGTATTGTCCCATATCCAGAAGCTCTACTAATCAATAAAGTTAATACAGAGACTTTAAAAAATGCACAATCATTTTTTAAAATGATGGATATTGTCCACAAAAAATTTAGCGAATGGTCGCCTGCAACATTCATAGGATATAACAGTATATTCTTTGACGAAGTTGTATTGAGACAAAGTCTTTATCAATCATTGTATGACCCATATATTACCAATACTAATAATAACAGAAGAGCCGACCTCTATAATATTATACTAGGATTAGCTAGATTAAATGTAGATCTAATAAAAATTGGTTTTAATCCTAATACCGAGAAAGAAAGTTTTAAATTAGAGTATTTAGCTCAAGCAAATAATATAGAACAAAAAACTGCTCATGATGCATTAAGTGATGTTCATGCAACTATTGGGCTTGCGAAGTTAATAAAATTAAAATATCCAGAATATTGGAATCAATGTATGTCAATAAGTCATGTTAAAGGGTTTAGAGATTATTTGGAAACAGATAATGTATTTGTGCGTGCGCCGAGCCATCCTTCTCATAAATATACACCTATATCTTACCTAACTCATAATCCAAATAATTTAAAAGAATTAGCATTCTTTGATTTAGAAAATAACGCAGAAGATCATTATGATTCTAGAGTACAAAAAATAATCTCCTTGATAGAAAATAAAAATAAAATAATAAAACTTATTTACATAAATCAATCGCCTATAATTCTTAACTCAGATTATATAAAAGAAACAAAAATTTTTAGTGATGTAGAATTAAATAAATTTAAATTACAATCACAGAATTTATCAAAACAAGAAAGTTTTATAAACAATTTAAATCAAGCTTTGGTGGATAGGCAAGATGACAGAACAGTTAATCAATCGGTTCCTACTGAGTTAGAGGCTCAAATTTATTCAGGATTTTCATCTAATCAAGATAAAGAAAAAATGAAGAGTTTTAAAAATTGCACAGAGTTAGAGAAAAAATATATCATGTCAAAAGAATTTGAAGACCCTAGATTAAGAGAAATAGCATATCGTATAATATATGCTGAATCTCCTGAAATACTTTCGAAGCAACAATTAAAAGATAGAAAAAATTTTATAGCAGAAAAAGCCTTGTCAAAAGAAGATAAGGTGGATTGGTGCACAATAGATAAAGCTAAAAAAGATATCTCAAAGTTAAAAGAAAAGGATAAATATCAGAATCAGAAAGAATTTATAGACGAAATCGAAAAATACATTCTTTCTGAAGAAAAAAGATATAATACATATTTAAATTAACCAGACTTTAATATCTCAATAATTCTTTTATATGGAAGATATCCTGGAATAACAGTTCCATCTTCTGTAAATATCATTGGAGTTCCATTAACTCTAAGCTCATATCCTGATTGATAGTTTTTATCTAAAGGGTTTTCACAATTCTTCGAAGATAAAAAATCATCATTAAACGCTTTTTCTATCAATTCTTTTTTATTAATTGAACACCAAATAGAAACCATGTCTCTATAGGCTCCATCATCTTTACCATTTCTAGAAAAAAGAACATATCTAACTTCTATATTATTTTCTAGAAGCTTATCTATTTCATTATGAAGTTTTTTACAATAAGGACATGAAACGTCTGTAAACACCGTAATTACGTGTGATGTTTCTTTTGGTTTATATATTATTGTATCAGCATCTAAAATATTTTTTAATACTGATGAACGGTGTTTTTTTACTCTTGCCTCTGTTAAGTTATTTCCTGTTTTTAAATCAATAATATTTCCAGCAAGCAAATGTTTTAAATCAGCAGTTAAATACAATATTTGATCCTTAATAATTATTTCAAAAAAAGAATTATCCACTTTATTTATAGATTCAATTTTAAGTTTTGGGTATTTTTCTGCGAAAGCTTTTTCCGCATCATCTACCTCATAAGATGAACTACATGATATTAGGAAAATGCTTAAAATTATATATATCTTTTTCATACTCTAGCCTCTGGGATGATGTTTGCTATGGAAATTAATTAAACGTTCCTTCGCTACATGTGTATAAATTTGTGTAGTTGACAGACTTGAATGACCAAGCAACATTTGTACAGATCTAAGATCTGCTCCATTATTTAATAAGTGTGTAGCAAAAGCATGTCTTAATGAATGAGGGGAAATTTTTTTACTAGACAGAACTTTTTTAGAATAACTCGTAATAAGGCTCCAACAAGATTTTCTTGAGAGTTGATCTCCTTTTCTATTTAAAAAAATATAATTATTATTTTTATTAATAATAAAATCTTGGCGATAATTATTGATAAAATTATTTAGCCAAGTTAATGCTGTTTCACCTACAGGGATAATTCTTTCTTTATTACCCTTTCCCATAACTCTTACAACTCCTCTGATAAGATCAATTTGGTTTAATTTCAAATTAGTTAATTCTGATATTCTTAATCCTGTCGCATAAAGTAATTCTAATATAGTTTTATCTCTTACTCCTTTATTAATTGATAATTTAGGTGCGTTCAAAATCTTCTCGACATCCTCCTCGCTTATATGCACAGGAAGTTTTCTTCCTATTTTTGGAGATTCTAATAACTCGCTAGGATTTACAGACAAATAATTATTATACACTAACCAATTATAAAAACCTTTTATGGATGATAAAGCTCTATTCACAGATGTTGTGCTGTTACCTTGGTCAATTTTAGATGCTAGAAAGGAATTTAAATCAGATTCTGTGCAATTATTTAAATCTTTATTTTGTTTTTTTAACCACTTGGATAACTGAAGTAAATCACTCATATAAGATGAGACGGTATTTTTAGATAATCCTTTTTCGACCCAAACTGAATCACAATAATTATCAATAATATTGTCATTTATAACGTTCAACATATACAATATTCACAATATATATTTAAATTGTACTATGAAATTATAATAATAGAAAATTAAAGTATAAATTATGAGTAAAAACATAAAAAACAGCTGTATTAATGAATTTGATTCTACTGCTTTAAATGAAAACAAAGCTATAAAATTGATACTAAAATCTATTACAGGAAAAATGGGCGATGAAATAATAGATATTAAAAATGCTCTTGGTAGAGTTTTATATCAAAATATTAAATCTTATATTAATATTCCGTCATTTAAAAACTCTGCAATGGATGGGTATGCTGTGAATATAAAAAATTTAAAAAAAAATAATTATTCACTGAATGAAATCGCTACCTCTTTTGCCGGAAAACCATATAATAAAAAACTTAAAAACAAAGAAACCGTCAAAGTTATGACAGGTTCCTTAATTCCTGATAATGCAGATGCTGTAATAATGAAAGAAATGACAATAAACAAAGGAAAAGAAATTAAATTTAAAGAAAATATTAAAAAAAATCAAAATATAAGATTTGTAGGTGAGGATATAAAGAAATCGTCAATAGTTTTAAAAAAAGGAGATACGATAAATTATGTTAACTTGTCTATATTATCATCAATTGGGATAAAAAAAATCAAAGTCTTTAAAAAACCTGTAATAAGCTTTTTTTCTACAGGCGATGAATTAATTTCAATAAATAAAAAATTAACGAAAGGTAAAATCTATGACAGTAATAGATATCTGCTCCATGGTTTATTGTCAGGTTTGCCTGTAATAATTAATGATATGGGTGTAGCTGTTGATAAAGAATCTATCATTATTAAAAAATTAAGGGAATGTGAGAAAATATCTAATTTAATAATTACTACGGGTGGTGTATCAGTTGGAGATGCTGATTATATTAGAGATGCTTTAAATAAAATAGGCAGAATAAACTTTTGGAAAATATCCATAAAACCTGGGA
>CAJWJQ010000032.1:0-12676 GCA_913041905.1 uncultured Gammaproteobacteria bacterium | reverse complement strand
AATAGACCAATTAAATATTCATAATGCTACATTATTATCGATGAAAAGGGCTATTAATAATCTTGTGAAGTTACCAACCAAATTAGTAATTGATGGTTTACATAAACCTGATACAAAAATTAACACAACTTGCGTAGTGAAAGGTGATCAGTTATTACCAGAAATATCAGCTGCATCAATTGTTGCAAAGGTATTACGTGATAATGTAATGAAAAGTCTAGATAATAAAATTAAAGCTTATGGATTTTCAAAACATAAAGGATATGGAACAAAACAACATCTTCTTGCAATTGATATGTTTGGTCCCTCCATTTATCATAGAATGAGTTTTGCCCCTTTAAAGACAGAAATATAATAATGAAAAATAACTTTACACATTTAAATTTACGTACAGCACACTCTCTAATTAATAGTACTATTAATGTTGATAAATTAATTAAATTAGCAAAATCCCGCAAAATAACATCATTAGCAATAACTGATTATTTGAATGTGTTTGAGGTTATAAAATTTTATCAAAAATGCATAGAAAATAAAATTAAGCCCATTATTGGGTGTCAAATACCATTAAAAGAATTTAGCAATATAAATAATTCTCGAAACATTACAATTATTTGTCAAAATAAAACTGGATATCATAATTTAATTAATATTCTTCATAAAATTCATGTAGACAAAAAAAGTAATCATAAGATACAGTGCAGCATTGATTTGCTGAAGAACTTTAACGAAGGTTTGATTATTTTAACCGGTGGAAGAGAAGGTATACTGGGTAAAAATCTTATAGAAATGGACAATAATATTCTAAATAATTATAAAACTCTAAAATCTTTTTTTAATAATAGAATCTTTATAGAGATACAAAGAACAAATCATAAATTTGAAGGTCAATATAACAATATGCTCTTAAGTATTGCTGAAAAAACTGATTCTCCTATTGTGGCAACAAATAATGTCATGTTTTTAGAATCATCTGATTTTGAAGCACATGAAATAAAAGTATGCATAAATAAAAAAATAAAATTAGATGATAGAAATAGTCAAACAGATTATACGAATGAACAATATTTTAAATCAGAAGAATTAATGGACGAATTATTTAGTGATATTCCTGATGCTATACAAAATATTAAAGAAATAACACAAAGATGTAATCTGCATCTAGATCTTGATACTTATCATTTACCTTCATTTAATGCGCCTAAAGGAACATCTTCAGATGATTATTTTGACCATGTTGTAAATAAAGGTTTAAACACAATTTTAAAAAAGAGCAAAGATAATGTAAAAGATGTTTATAAAAATAGATTGAATAAGGAAATAGAAGTAATAAAAAAAATGGACTTTGTTAGTTATTTTTTAATAGTGCATGAATTTATTTCTTGGGCAAAAAATAATAATATACCTGTTGGGCCAGGTAGAGGGTCAGGAGCAGGGTCTTTAGTTGCTTATGCGTTAAATATTACAACAATTGATCCAATTGAGCATGAGCTTCTTTTTGAAAGATTTTTAAACCCAGAAAGAAAGTCTATGCCTGATTTTGACATAGATTTTTGTATGGTAAATAGACAAAAAATTATCGAACATATAACAGATTTATATGGGGAGAATAAAGTTTCACAAATTATAACTTATAATTCTTTGTCAGCTAGAGCAGTCATTAGAGACGTGGGAAGGGTTTTAGGTATGAGCTATACATTTGTTGATCGTATTGCTAAATTAATTCCATTTGGGCCAGGGATTACTATAGATGATGGAATGAGCCAAAACATAGAGTTAAAAAAAGAATATAATAAAAATGAAGAAATAAAAAATCTTATTGACACTTCTAAAAAACTTGAAGGACTGCCTAGAAATGTTGGTAAACATGCTGCAGGTATAGTAATTAGTCGCGATAACATAAATAATTATGTTCCTTTGTATAGAGTTGAAGAAAGCAATGAGTTAGTCACGCAATACGATAAAGATGATATAGAAAAACTTGGATTAGTTAAGTTTGATATATTAGGACTTAGAACTCTTAGCATTATAGATAGAACCGTCAAAAATATAAAAGATAAAACAAATAAAGAAATTAATATTAATAACATTAACCTAGATGATAAAAAAGTTTTTGATCTTCTCCAAAAAACATTAACTACAGGGGTTTTTCAACTTGAGTCATCTGGAATGAGAAGGTATATGGGGCAACTTAAACCAGATTGTTTTGATGACATAGTATCATTGGTCGCATTATATCGACCAGGGCCATTAGGGACGAACATGGTCGATGATTTTATTAGCAATAAACACGGCAAAAAAATTAATTACGAACATCCATTATTAGAACCAATACTTTCTAGCACTTATGGATTAATCTTGTATCAAGAACAAGTAATGGAAATTTCAAGAACATTAGCTAATTACACATTAGGTCAAGCAGATCTATTAAGAAGAGCAATGGGTAAAAAGAAGAAGAAAGAAATGGAGGAGCATAGGCAGAAATTTATTGATGGCGCAATAGCTAAAGGTGTTAGCTCATCAATTGCTAATTCAATATTTTCAAAAATGGAAAAGTTTGCTGGGTATGGGTTTAATAAATCTCACTCAGTTGCTTATGCGTATATTTCGTATCAAACGGCATATTTAAAAACTTATCATGCATCTGAATTCCTAGCTTCTGCCCTTTCATCTGATATGGACAACACTGATAAAGTAATATCTCTTATTGATGCAGCCAATGAAATAAATATAAATATAGACAAACCAAATATAAATAAATCTGACTACAATTTTGAGTCCGTTAACGAAACTTCCATTTTATATGGTCTGGGAGCTATAAAAGGCGTTGGTTTGAATGCGGTAAAGCATATCGTTGAAGAAAGAAATAAGAATGGCCCATATTTAAACTTATTTGATTTTTGTGAAAGAATATCTCATAACATCATAAACATCGGAACTTTAGATGCTTTAATTTATTCTGGCTCATGTGATATTTTTAATGAAAATAGATTAGTTATGAAAAATTTACTGGCGAAAGCTATATCATACGGACAACAAAAACAAGTATCCAAAACATCTGGACAACAAGAACTTTTTGAAAACAAATCTGATTCTTTTTCAGTAGATAATAATTTAGATTTAACTAAATACCAAGTTAAAAATACAATGGAGTCAAGATTAAAAATATTGTCACTTGAAAAAAAAGTATCAGGTTTATATTTAAGCGGACACCCAATAAATGAGTTTTTACCTGAAATTCAATCTATGTCAATAAAAAATATAAAATCTTATTTTGAAAAATACAATATAAATAAAGACCCAAATTATTCTGAACAAATCACAGTAAGCGGAGTAATAACAAATACTAGATTACAGAGAACAGGGAAAGATAAATTTATTAATATTATAACCATTGATGATTCATCAGCTAGATTAGAAGTTGTAATTTATCCTGACATCTATGAAAGATATCAGGATATGATAAAAGAAGATGAAGTTTTATTTTTATCAGGTACATTAACTGTTGATGATTACAATGGATCTTTAAGTTTAAAAGCAACTAGTATTGTCGATATTGAAATTGTAAGACAAAAATATTCTAAAAGAATAGAGCTTTTAATTACTCCAGATTTATCTAATGACAAAATTCTAAGTCAACTTACTAATTTATTAGAACCGCACAAGAATGGAAAATGCCCATTAACTATAAAATGCATAAATGAAACGCATGTAGTGCCATTAAATGTAAATGATGAATGGCATATTCACCCATCATCTATTTTAATTAATAATTTGTCTGATTTATTAGGAAGAGAAAATATTATAGTGAAATATCAATAGTTATTTTCAATTATTTGTTTATAATTATTTGAATAATGAAAGAATTTAACCCAAACTATCTAGATTTTGAGCAACCACTACTAGAACTAGAAAATAAAATAAAGCAACTCCATAATGATCCTGAGAAAACCGCTAAAAGCGAGGCAGCTATGGAAAAATTAAATAAAGAATGTCAAAATTTAACTCAAAAAATTTTTAATAATCTTTCTGACTGGCAAATTTCTCAACTTGCAAGACACCCGCTCAGACCTTATTCTCTAGATTATATTCCAAATATATTTGATTCTTTTAATGAATTGCATGGAGATAGAATGTTTGGAGACGACCCTGCGATTGTATCTGGTTTAGCAAAAATTGATAATCATAATATTGTATTCATAGGGCATCAAAAAGGCCGTGATGCGAAAGAGAAGGTAATGAGAAATTTTGGAATGTCAAAACCTGAAGGTTATCGCAAGGCACTTAGAATGATGAAGCTTGCCGAAAAATTTAATCTACCAGTAGTTACTTTTATTGACACCCCTGGCGCTTACCCAGGAATAGACGCAGAATCAAGAAACCAAAGCCAAGCAATAGCAGAAAACTTATTTATTATGTCAAACCTAAAAACCCCAATCATTTCTATAATTATAGGAGAAGGAGGTTCCGGTGGCGCATTAGCAATCGGCGTAGGAGATAGAATTTGTATGTTACAAAATAGTATATATTCTGTGATAAGCCCAGAAGGGTGTGCATCAATTTTATGGAAAGACTCAAAAAAAGCAGAGCAAGCTGCAGAGGCGCTATGCATTACATCAGGAAAGCTATTAAACCATAAATTAATAGATTTAATAATACCTGAACCCTTAGGAGGCGCTCACAGAGATTTAACCGCTATGAGTTCATCATTGAAAATAAACTTAGTAAATTTATTAGATGAAATTACAGAAATTAATATTGATGAGCTTATTTTACAAAGGAAGAAAAAAATAGGGTCTTATGGTGAATTTGAAATCTAATAAATTATTAGATATTTGTAAGAAATCTATTTTAGACACACCTTCAACAAAGTTTTTAATTGCTTATAGTGGGGGAATAGATTCTTCGGTATTACTTCATTGTTTTAATATGTTAAGTATAAAAAATAACATAACACTCAGATCTATACACATAAACCACAACCTATCTGATTCTGCCAAATTATATAAGGATCATTGTAAAAATATATCTAAACAATATGGTTTTGAACATTTATCATTTGATATAGAAATAAATAATAAATCAAATATTGAAGAACAGTGCAGAATAAAAAGATATGACAAAATAACCAAAGAATGCAAGGATGATGAAATTATTGTTACTGCCCATCATTTAGATGATCAAATTGAAACTTTTTTCTTAAGGTTGTTACGTGGCTCAGCATCAAGAGGTTTGTCTGGGATAAAGTCCTTATCCATAATGAATAAAAAATATATTTTGAGACCTCTTCTTGATTGTCCAAAATCTTTAATAAAAGAATATCAGAACAATAACAATATATCTTATGTAGAAGATACATCAAATAAAAATGATAAATATGATAGAAATTTCTTAAGAAATAAAATATTACCTCTATTGAAGACACGTTGGGCTTCTCTTGATAAAAACATTTCTAATAATATAACTGCGCTACATATTCAATCTCAATTTTTGGACAAACATATTGGTGAATTATTACATAAATATTCTAATAAAAGTGAAACACAAATTTCTATAAATCTGTTAAATAAAGAAGAAGGTTATTTGAAAGTTTTAATTATTCATGAATGGGTGCACAAGTTTAATGGGACTATATTAAACTTAAGACAAATTAATGAAATTATTAAAATAATGAAAACTAATAATGATTCAAACCCTTTATTTATTTTTAATGATGTGTCTATTACTAAAGATAAAAATACCCTATTAATAAAAAGTACTAAAAAATAAAATTTCTTACTTTTTTTGGTTATAAAAAATATATATTTCCTTCTCGATATCGTCTATACTCTTGGTAGTAAAGTATGACAAGATATGTATTTATCACTGGTGGAGTTGTATCTTCCCTTGGAAAGGGTATAGCGGCCGCCTCCCTAGCGTCACTATTCAAATTAAGAGGATTTAAGGTTTCACTGCAAAAATTGGACCCATATATTAATTTAGATCCTGGCACAATGAGTCCAATTCAGCACGGAGAAGTATTTGTAACTGATGATGGGGCAGAAACTGACTTGGATTTAGGTCATTACGAAAGATTTGTTGGAATCCAAATGTCGCAAGACAGCAATGTTACGGCTGGTAGAGTATATTCTAATGTTATTAATAAAGAGAGAAAAGGTGATTATTTGGGTAGCACTGTACAGGTGATTCCACATATTACTGATGAAATAAAAAAATTAATAAAAATTGGTTCAAAAAAATCTGATATTGCATTTGTGGAAGTCGGAGGGACTGTTGGTGATATTGAGTCTCTTCCATTTCTTGAAGCTATAAGGCAGTTTAGCTTGGAGTTAGGTGAGTCAAAGGCTTTATTTATTCACTTGACTTTATTACCATACATAGAAGTCACAAAAGAAATTAAAACTAAACCAACTCAACATTCAGTTAAAGAATTAAGATCAATTGGAATACAACCAGACATTCTATTATGTAGAGGAAAAGATAAAATAAATAACAAGTTAAAAGAAAAGTTAGCATTATTTACAAATGTTTCAAAAGACGCTGTATTCTCAGCTGTTGATGCAAAATCAATCTATGATATACCCATATTGTTAAAAGAACAAAATATTGACAATTACATGTTGTCTAAATTAAAAATTAAAAGCAAACCTCTTAATTTAAAACCATGGCAAGATTATAGAAAAAAAGTTAGTAAATGTAAAAAAGTAATAAAAATTGCCATGATTGGAAAATATGTTGATCTTGAGGATTCATATAAATCACTTAATGAAGCTTTATATCATGCTGGAATAATAAATGGAGTAACAGTCGATATACAATACTTAGACTCAGAAAAAATTAATAAAAAAAATATAAAAACTCTTAGAGAAATGAGTGGCATATTAGTCCCGGGAGGTTTTGGTGACAGAGGAATAGAAGGGAAAGTATTGGCAGCAAATTTTGCAAGAACTAACAACATACCATACTTTGGTATTTGTTTAGGTCTGCAGATATCAATTATAGAATTTTCTAGAAATGTTATTAAACTTGCCAAGGCTAATAGCACTGAATTTGATATAAAAACAAAAAACCCAGTAATTGCATTAGTTGAAGAATGGAAAGATAGTTCTGGAAAAAATATCATTGTAGATAAAAATAATTTAGGCGGAACCATGAGGCTAGGCTCACAAACTTGTAATATAGAAAAAAATTCTCTTGCATATAAAATGTATAAAAAATTAACTGTAAAAGAACGACATAGACATAGATATGAAGTTAATAGCAATTTTGTAAATTACTTCAATGATAGTGGTTTAATTTTTAGTGGCATATCAAAAAAAGGAAATTTGATAGAAATTATAGAACTTAAAAATCACCCGTGGTATTTAGCTTGTCAATTTCATCCAGAGTTTACATCCTCACCAATAGAAGGACACCCTTTATTTAATGGTTTTATATCAGCTTCTTTAGAAAGGAAAATAAATTAATCATGATTACTATAGGTAAATCAAAAAACTTAACTCTAATTTCAGGGCCATGCGCAATAGAATCAGAAGAATCTTCAATGAAAATTGCTGATTTTATGTGTACTCTTACCAGGGATATGCCTATATCTTATATATTTAAAGCTTCTTTTGATAAAGCTAATAGATCATCTGTTGATGCTAAAAGAGGAGTGGGTATGGAAAAAGGTCTACAAATATTGGAAAAAATAAAAAATACTTTTAAAGTACCAGTCTTAACAGATGTCCATGAAGACACACCAATTGATGAAGTAGCTGATTGTGTCGACATTCTTCAAACACCTGCTTTTTTGTGCAGACAAACAAACTTTATTTTAAAAGTAGCTTCATCAATGAAACCCGTAAATATAAAAAAAGGTCAATTTCTATCGCCAAAAGAGATGATTAATGTTGTTAATAAGGCAAAATCTACAGGAAATAACAATATATATGTTTGCGAAAGAGGTGTTAGTTTTGGGTATAATAATCTTATATCTGATATGAGATCATTGGTAGTTTTAAGAGAAACAAAATGTCCAGTGGTATACGATGCATCTCATTCCGTTCAACAGCCTGGAATAAATGATACTGGTTCTGGAGGAGAAAGTGAATATATACCTACTTTAGCAAAAGCAGCTACGGCTGTTGGCATTGATGCATTATTTATTGAGACTCACCCAAGCCCTGATAAAGCAATTAGTGACGGAAAAAATTCTTTAAAAATCAGCAATATGGAAGAACTTATAAATCAAGTTATTAAAATTAATGCTGTTGTTAAAGATATGGAGTAATACTTGAGTATAATTAAAAAAGTGCAAGCACGGCAGATACTAGATTCACGTGGTAATCCAACTATAGAAGTAGATTTACGGCTTGACTGTGGAGCAGAGGGGCGTGGAATAGCTCCATCTGGAGCTTCAACAGGAAAATTAGAAGCACTTGAGCTAAGAGATGGAGATAAAAGTAAATTTTTAGGTAAGTCTGTATATGCTGCAATTGACAATGTTAACAATGAAATTAAAAATAAAATTATTAATAATCAATATGATGAGCAAGAAACATTAGATAATTTTCTCATTAATCTTGATGGAACCGAGAACAAGGAAAGATTAGGTGCTAACGCAATTTTAGCTGTTTCGCTTGCCTTTTCACATGCAATGGCTTCGTCTCGTAATTTAGAATTATATGAAATATTTAGCAATAGTGTTGATTATTCATTGCCTGTTCCGCTGATGAATATCTTAAATGGGGGTGCGCACGCTGATAACAGCCTTGATTTTCAAGAGTTTATGATACTCCCTCTTGGTTTTGATTCATTTAAAGATAGTTTGAGAGCTGGTGTAGAAATATTTCATAATTTAAAAGAGATATTATCAAAATTCTCATACACTACAGCAGTTGGTGATGAAGGTGGGTTTGCTCCTAATATTAAATCTAATGAAGAAGCACTCGATATTATTATTGATGCAATTAATGCATCTGGCTACAAGCCAGGGAAAGAAGTTTTTCTAGGTTTAGATGTTGCAAGCTCTGAGTTTTATAATAATAACCAATATTTATTAACAGACGGCAAGACTTATGACAGCAAATCTTTTTGCCAATACTTAGAAATAATGTGTAAAAATTATCCAATACTAAGCATTGAAGATGGAATGGCTGAAGATGATTGGCAGGGCTGGTCTTTACTGACAGAAGCACTAGGCTCTCAAGTTCAGTTAGTTGGAGATGATATTTTTGTTACAAACCCTTCCATTTTAAAAAAAGGAATCGAAAATAAAATTGCAAATTCAATTTTAATCAAATTCAACCAGATTGGAACTATCAGTGAAACCATAGAAACTATTAATATAGCTAAAGAGAACAATTATAATTTTATTATATCTCACAGATCTGGTGAGACAGAAGATACAACAATATCTGATTTAAGCGTTGGAATGTCTTCAGGACAAATTAAAACTGGATCATTGTCTAGGTCGGACAGAACTGCTAAATATAACAGATTGTTGAGAATAGAAGAAAAGATAGGGTCATCTTTATTTAATTCTAACCATGTTTTTGATAAGTGGCTTAAATGAGAATTTTTTATTCAATTTGTTTTTTAATATTTGTTAGCCTTCAATACTCTTTATTAATTGGCGATAATAGTATATTTACTTATATAAATTTAAATAATAAATTAAGTGAGCATAACGCTAAATCATTGGATTATAAAAATAAAAACAAATACTTAAAATCTGAAATTAAAAATCTTCAAAGTAGCGATAAAATATTAGAAATATATGCAAGAGAAAAATTTGGATTCATTAAAAAAAATGAAACATTTTTTCAAATTATAAGAAATGAAAAATAACTTATGTGATGTTATTATTTTAGCCGCAGGCGCAAGTAAAAGATATTCTAAAAATAACCTTAAGCAATTAGTTAAAATTAATGGGAAAAATTTAATTAATACTTCAATTGATTATTTCTTAAAAGAAAAACAAATACGAAATATATACGTTGTTGTATCAAAAAAATTAGCCCTTAATCATATTAAACAAAAATCTCGTTTAACTATAATAAATGGTGGCCCTACAAGAACCAAATCAGTTTATAAAGCATTGTCTTATATTAACAAAGATACTACTAAAACTAAGAATATTATTATACATGATTGCGCAAGACCTTGTGTAGATATGTCAGATATAAAGAAACTTATTAAATGTTCTAATGGTTTAAAAACAGGGATTGGGCTAGGTTATCCGCTTACTAACGCCTTAAAAATTTTAAATAAAGAATTAACGGTTATAGATAACATTAAAAGAGACAATATGTTTTTATCATTTACCCCGCAGATATTTAATTTTTTAAAATTATTTGATTCTTATAAAAAGGTTATAAAAAATAAAATCGAAATTGATGATGAACTTGAGGCGATGTATATAAATTCTTATAAAGTAAAAATTATGATATCATCACCTAGAAATATAAAATTAACATATAAAGAGGATCTAAAAGTCTTATCAGACTTGATGTCAAATTAATGAGAGTAGGGTTAGGTATTGATACACACCAATTAATTCCTGGAAAATCAATCAGACTGGGAGGTATAGATATACCTTCAAAAGTATCAATCAAAGCCCATTCTGATGGCGATATAATATATCATGCAGTAGCTGATTCTATACTGGGTGCTATTGGAGGTGGTGATATAGGTGATCATTTCCCTGATGCTGATTCAAAAAATAAAAACCTTAATAGTGCAATTATTATTAATTTTGCTCTTGCTAAAGCATTATCAATGGATTTAACTATTAATAACCTTGATATTACTCTAATGTTAGACTCTCCAAAAATATCAAAATATAAACTTAAGATGAAAGCTAATCTTATTAAAATATTTGATAATGCTATCCATGACCATCTTGAAGAAGTAAGCTTACTTAAAGACAGTGAGTTTTCTAGGAAAAGGATAGTAAAACTATCAACCACTTATAATAACGAAAATATGTTTAATATTAAGGCGTCAACTTCAGAATCTCTTGGTTTTATTGGTAAAGGGCAAGGAGTTACCTGTTATTGCATAACATCTCTTAGAGACTTTTAGGAAAGATTATGCCATCAACTAATTGTAAAAACATTGGACCTCTTATAATAAATATCGACAATACTAGATTATCTGATAATGAGAGATCTATTATTAAGCATAAATTGATTGGAGGGGTTATACTTTTCACTCACAATTATTCTTCTAAAAATCAACTTACTGCGTTGATTGATGAACTTAAAAGTATAAAAGATAATTTATTAATTACAATTGATCATGAAGGAGGGAGAATACAAAGATTGATAGATAATTTCACTCATTTACCAAGCTTTGAATATATATCTCAAATAAAAAATAACAAACTTAAATATGATGTTGCTTATAGCTCAGGATATATTGCCGGACACGAGTTATCTGAAATAGGTTTTGATATTAATTTTTCACCTGTAGTAGATTTAAACCATGATAAAGATAATAAATTACTTAAAGATAGAACATTTGGAAATAATCCTGTAGATGTTATTGAGTTAGCTAATAAATATATTATAGGTTGTTTATCTGGTGGAATACTCCCAGTACTTAAACATTACCCAGGCCATGGTAGAGTCACTACTGATAGTCACATTGAGAACTGCGTATCCGATGTAACTTTTAATGAACTTATAGATACTGACATAAAACCTTTTCAGGAATTAGTAAAAAATCATCAAATACCAATTATGACCAATCATGTTATTTATAAAGCAATTGATAATTATATAACAACATATTCAAAAAAGTTATTGCAAGAAAAAATTAAGACAATATTTCCAACAAATAGTAAAATATGTTTTATTAGCGATGATCTTGAAATGCACTCTGCAAAATTTATTAACGGGATAGAAGTTACATGCGAGGAAAGAGTACTCTTAGCATTAAATGCAGGATGCAGATTTATTATTGCCACAACTATGCAAAATAATATGTTAATAAAACAAAATCTATCATATAAATATTTTTTAGAGAATTACCTTACTAAAAATATCATTGAACATTATGAAAAAAACCATGATATGATGTGTGATATAGTATTAGCAAAAAAAGATTTAAAACATATTGATAAATATAAAATATCACTAGAAAATATAATAAAGAAATATGAATAATATAATTAACACAGTATTTGGAACAGACTTGTCGGCGCAAATAACTATTATTGCTCTCATTGGTTTTTTCTTATTATTTATAAAGAATAAATTGGTAATGATTTTATCTGGAATTTCTGAAAAAACATCCACTGAATTTGATGACATAATCATAGAAGCATTAAGAAAACCTACAACTTATTTAATTATATTAATATCTCTATCTTTGATTATTGAAAAACTTAACCATTATCATGAATTTATCTCATCATTTAATACTTCTAAAATAATTTATTTATTAATAGTTTTATTAGTTTCATGGTCCTTAGTAAGGATTCTTAGTGGATACTATAATAAAAAATCTTTTTTAAAAAACTTAAAAAAAGAAGATGACCCAATACTTATTGAACAAACTTATGAAATAACCATAAGAATTTTTAAAATAATCATTATAATTATTGCTGCATTAATTATAATGCAAGAGTTAGGCTTAAGCATATCAGGGTTATTGGCATTTGGAGGAGTTGGAGGCTTAGTTGTTGGTT
>CAJWJQ010000031.1:0-13182 GCA_913041905.1 uncultured Gammaproteobacteria bacterium | reverse complement strand
CTTAAATTTGTTGCTAAACATTTATATCCTATTTCATAAGGTGAATAATTTTTTGTAAAATGTGGGCCTAATAGAGAAGTGTCAGTTGTTATGACTAAAGATTTATTTGCTGATAATTTTATAACAGCACAATCATCACCAATACTTTTAATAACATCTTTAGATGTTGTATTTATATTCTTTTGAATATAAGCGAGTATATCAGATTCATTTTTGATCATTTTGCTTAATTTTTTTTAATATTTTATCAAGAATAGTATTAATAAATTTATATGATTTTTCAGTTGAATACTTCTTTGCAATTTTTATGGCTTCATCTAATACAACTTTAGGAGGAATATCATTTTTAAATAATAACTCTGAAACAGAAAGAAAAAGAATTGATCGGTCAATAGGGCTGGTATCGTTAACCTTCACATCAGTGTTAGATTCAATTTTACCTATTATCTCTGCTTTGTTATTTTCAATTAAGTCTAAAGTACTACTCAAATATTTTTTATCATATTCCCTTTTATCGATAAAGTTTTTGCAAATATCATTTAATTCATATTGTGTAACATCCTGTTGGTATAATATCTTTACAATATTTTCACGGGCTAGCGATTTATTTTTATTTTTTAACTTAGCCACTACTTGTCCAATTTTTTAAGCTGATTAATCATTAATTCAGCATTACTAGCAAATTCACAGCCCTTTCTATATTTTTTACCAGCTCTATCAATAGCTTGTTGAGTATTCTCGGTAGTTAATACTCCATTTATAATAGGTGTTGTAAACTCTAAGCCTAGATCATTTAATGCATTTATGATGGTTGAGGCTAAATACTCATTATGTTTAGTATCGCCTTTTATGATACATCCAATAGCTAAAATTATGTCAGGATTATATTTTTGTAAAATTTTTTTAATAATTAAAGGGATTTCAAAAGATCCTGGAGCCTCAATGACTCCTGTGACATTGCGTAAATCATCTGGCAACGAATTTAAAAAATCAAAAACAATGCTTAAGGTAATTTCATTATGAAAATTACTTTTTATAATAATAATTTTTTTATCTAACAATGTTTTATTATAAGAAGATAAATCTATTTCTCCAGTTTTTGCAAGAATAGTATATAAGTTTTTATTAACTGTTTTATTTCTTTCCATTTACTTACTTACATATTTTATTACATTCAATCCAAAAGCATTTATTCCATGATAAATCTTTGGTTTGCTTAATAAAATCATGTCTTTAACTCCAATATCATTTAAAATTTGAGCCCCTATACCAATTGTTCGATAATCATATTTTATTTTATGATTTTTAGCTTGACTATTATTAATCATTAATGAGTCAATTTGCAAGTTATCTAGGTTATTGGTTATAAAAACAAGGGCGCCCTGTTGTGATTTAGATATTTTTTTTAAAGCATTTTCTAAAGTCCAGCTACCGAAAGATTTAGACTTAATAGTATCAGATAATATACTCTGAACATGCACCCTTACGGTTGTTGCTTGATTAGGTTTGATTACATTTTTAATTAAAACAAAGTGAACTTGTTCTGTTAAAATGTCTTCATAGAAAATAGCATTAAAAAACCCATGTTCTGTTTTAATCTTGTTTTCATTAATTCTTCTTATGGTTTTCTCGTTTGCTGTTTTATATTTTATTAAATCCTCAATTGTTCCTATTTTTAATTTATTTTTTTTTGCAAAGGTTATCAGGTCTTTTTTTCTAGCCATGCTACCATCATCTTTTAGGATTTCTACTATTACCGCAGATGGTTCTAACCCAGCTAATCTTGCTAAGTCACATCCTGCTTCAGTGTGACCAGCTCTTACTAAGACTCCTCCATCTTTTGCCATTAAAGGAAAAATATGTCCGGGCTGAACTAAGTCACTTTGTTTGCAGTTTTTTGCTATAGCTGTTCTTATGGTTTTCGCTCTATCAGATGTTGAAATGCCTGTGGTTATACCTTCGGCAGCATCTATGGATACTGTAAAATTAGTTTCTTTAAAATTTTCTCCAGACTGTTTCATTAATGGTAATCCTAATTTTTTGCATTTATTTTTAGTTAGCGTCATACAAATAAGACCCTTTCCTTTAGATGCCATAAAATTTATATCTTTTGGTTTTATAAATTCAGACGCCATCATTAAGTCTCCCTCGTTTTCACGATTCTCATCATCCATTATTACGACCATTTGCCCTTTTTTTATAGACTCTATAATATCTTCTGTTTTATCAATCATTCCTTAATTTATCCAAATGCTTTGCAATATAGTCTGCTTCAATATTAACCTTCCGTCCTAATGTATAACTTTTTATAATTGTATTATTATAAGTATGCGGAATTATCGTTACGTTAATTTTATTGTTTACTATTGTATTTACAGTCAAGCTTATTCCATCTATACTTATTGATCCTTTTGTTACAATATATTTTAATATTGACTCATCAACAGATACACATAACTCCCATGCATCATTGTTTTGTTTTATTGATTCAATAGTACCCGTAGAATCTATGTGTCCTGTCGTTAAATGTCCACTAATAAACTTATTAAGTGTCAAAGGAAATTCAACATTAACAATATCATTATGATTTAAAGTTACCAGAGAAGTTAATTTAATGGTTTCCGGAGATAATTTAAAATGAAGAAATTCATCGCTAATTTTTTCAGTAGTTAAACAAACACCATTAACTGATATACTGTCTCCCAATGATATTTTTGATATATCAGGCAATTTAATGACTAATTCAAAACTATCAGAAGATTTGTTAACTTCCTGCACGGTACCCAAATGTTCGATTATTCCAGAAAACATATTATGAATTTAGTTTAAGTTTAATATCGTTGCCAATTTGTATCATATCATTAAAATTAAACTTTATCTTTTTTGATAACGTTTTAATATAATCTACATTAGAAAAATCATTAGATTTATTCCCTAATATTTTAGGAGAAATGTATAAAATAAGTTCATCAACAAGATTTTTCTTTAATAAAGTAGAAACAAATTTTGGCCCAGATTCTATAAAAATATTATTATAATCTCTTAGAGCTAAATGTTTTAGACAGCTTTTAACATTTAATCCATTCTCTGTATTAGAAATTGTAATAACTTCTACATTAGATTTATATTTTTTGTATATTTTTTTCTTTGCTGTAAAAATAATTATTTTTCTTGAATAATTAGAAAATACTTTGCTGTCTAAAGGAATTCTTAGATTTGAATCAATTAAAGCCAAAGCTGGTTGGTTAATAATTTTTTTTTGTAAAGATCTAACTCGTACATTTAATAGTGGATTATCTTTTATAACTGTATTTGATGTAGATAATATTAATGGAGTCAATGCTCTTTCATGTTGTACATCTGCTCTTGATTTATTTGAAGTTATCCATTTACTATCGCCATTTGAAATAGAAACTTTTCCATCTAAAGACATTCCAATTTTTACTGTAACGTATGGTTTTTTTAAATTAAATCTATTATAAAATCCTTTATTAATATTTATAGCTTCATTTTTATATAGCCCAACATCTACAATTATGCCACTTTTTTTTAATTGTCTTACGCTTTTGCCATTAACTATTGGATTTGGGTCACGCTCACAAATAACTACTCTTTTTATTTTACTCTCTATAATAATATTTGAACAAGGAGGTGTTCTACCAAAATGACAACAAGGTTCTAAGTTAACATAAAGAGTAGAATTTTTAACATCCTTACCTGCCTGTTTTATTGCTATTTGTTCAGCATGAGGTGTTCCTGGCTTTTTGTGATAACCTTTTCCGATAATTTTATTATTTTTTACAATAATTGCTCCAACCATAGGGTTTGGGTGAGCTGTGTATTGTCCTTTTTTAGCAAGCTCTATAACTTTTTTTATATAAAAAATATCCTTTTCTTTTTTATTCATCATCTAAAAGTTTTTTTTGTCTTTTTTTCATTTCCGGAGATAAATCTTTTTCTAAATTTTTTATTAAACTTCTAAATGAATTTATGTCTTCAAAATTTAAATAAACAGATGCAAACCTTAAGTATGCCACATGGTCCAATTTGATTAATTCATTCATAACAATTTGACCAATTTCTTTTGAGGATATTTCTTTTTCAGGATAAATTAAACATTTGCTATATATTGTATCTAACGTTTTATCAATATCTTCTAGAGAGTTTTTACGTTTTTCTAGAGCTATATATACTCCTTTTTTTATTTTATCTTTTGAAAATAACTCTGATGATTGATCTGTCTTAACAACTCTTGGAAAATTTAACTCTGAGAACTCTGATGTATTGAACCTTTTGTTACACGAACTACATTCACGTCTTCTTCTAATAGTATTTACTTCAATACTAAGTCTTGAGTCAATTACGCTTGTGCTACTATCTCCACAAAAAGGACAGCGCATTTCATATCACCTCTATGCTACTGCTTTTTTACTTGACGAATAAACAGGATACTGGGATGTTAAATTAAGAATTTTTTCTTTAACTGATGTTATTACACCCTCGTTTTCGATATCATCAAGGACATCACAAATTAGATTGCCTAAAATCTTTGTTTCCTGTTCTAGAAATCCTCTAGTAGTAATTGCAGCTGTTCCCAATCTAATGCCGCTGGTTACAAATGGGCTTTGCGGGTCATTGGGTACGGAGTTTTTATTTACCGTTATGTTTGCTTTATGGAGGGCTGCATCTGCTGCCTTTCCTGTTAATCCATGTTTAACCAGACTTACTAACATTAAATGGTTTTTTGTTCCACCTGAAACTATATCATATCCTCTTTCTATTATAGTTTTTGCTAACACATCTGCGTTTATTACAACTTGTTTCATATATTCTTTAAATTCTGGCTCCAATGCTTCTTTAAACGCAACAGCTTTAGCTGCTATTACATGCATTAAAGGACCACCTTGTGTCCCAGGGAAAACTAACGAATTAAATTTCTTTTCTAATTCTGGGTTTGATTTACATATAATAATTCCGCCTCTCGGGCCCCTAAGTGTCTTATGAGTTGTTGAAGTAACAGCGTCAGCAAAGGGGACTGGTGATGGATAAACATCGGCAGCAACAAGACCAGATACATGGGCCATATCTACTACATAATAAGCATTAATTTTTTTCGCTATTTCAGACATTCTTTCCCAGTCTATTATTTGAGAATAAGCAGAGAATCCACCAATTAACATTTTTGGTTTATGTTTAATTGCAAGTTTTTCAATTTCATCATAATCTAGCAAACCATTATCATCTATCCCATATTGGATAGCATTAAATAATTTACCAGAAAAATTTACTTTTGATCCATGGGTTAAGTGGCCGCCAGCATCTAAACTCATACCTAATATGGTGTCACCAGCATTTAGAAGTGCTAAATACACTGCAGCATTAGCTTGAGAACCAGAATGAGGTTGCACATTAGCATAATCACATTGATAAATTTCTTTTAATCTATCTATAGCAAGCTGCTCAGCTACATCAACATTTTCACATCCGCCATAATATCTTTTAGCTGGATAACCTTCTGCATATTTATTTGTCAATACAGATCCTTGCGCTTCAAGTACTCTTGGACTAGCATAATTTTCAGATGCTATTAATTCAACATGTTCTTCTTGGCGCTTAATTTCCTTTTTTATTGCATCATTTAGCTCATCATCAAATCCTGCGATTTTTGTGTCTACATTAAACATATTGTCTCCTTTATCTCAATAAATACTCATGAAATATTAACATTTAATCAAATTATTGTAACTAAGTTTCTATGCCAATATTATTATTTTCATAAATAATTTTAGGCTGTGTAACTGAGGTTGCATCAAAAAATTTAATGGTTTGCAGATATTCTCTTGTAATATTCCATATAGGTTTTCCAGTTTCTTCTTGATTAACACCTGCCCAACCACTAACCTTGTATATTTTTTTAGCTTTGATTGGCTCGCCGTTAATTGTTTTTAGATTATTTATTCTATTATTAATATGGTTTTTAGGAGTAATTTCATAAGATAGGCCTGATGTTCTAACCATGTCTCCGCCTTGTTGCAAATAAGGGTCTGGGTTAAAAATATTATCCGCAACATCTTCTAAAATATTTTTTATTCCTTCTCCATTTATTTCTCTTACATACGTGTTTGGATATGTAATGGCGGTATGACTGTAAATGTCTGACATAGTTATATCTTCATTTGCTAAAATTGTTGGTCCCCATCTAAACCCAGGAGATAAAGAAATTTCAGCATCCAGAACATTTATCATAGACTCGCATATTAATTGATCAAACGAACCGTTAAAAGTTCCTCTTCTATATAAATCTAAATTTGACTTGCCAATAACCTTGCTGAGCAATTTATTGTACGGTTGCTTTATTTTTTTAATAAAACTCTCCATATCATGTGATGGTTTTATCTGATTTGAAATTATTGGTAATAACTTATATCTATAATCAAAAGAATTGTTATTAACCTTTAAATCTAAAACTGATATAAATTTACCATTGCATCCAGAATTAATTACTAATGTTTTAGAATTACGATTTCCTATAATTAACGGCTCTGGTAAAACATCGTGTGTATGACCTCCTAAAATAATATCTATTCCATTAACTGTTTTTGCCATCTTTTTATCTACATCAACACCATTGTGAGATAATAGAATAATTATAGAAGGCTTTTCTTTGCTTTTAATATCATTTACAAGTGATTGGAGCTCGCTTTCTTTAATACCAAAAGTTAAATTTGGTATAAATCTTTTAGGGTTTGCAATAGGAGTGTAAGGGAATGCTTGGCCAATGACAGCTACTCTTAAATTATTAACTTCTTTTATCACATATGGTTTTTGAAAATGATTTTCTTTATCGAAAGGTATCATTCCATCAAAAATAGCTTCTTCGGTTAATTTTATATTTTGAGCTACAAAATCACCATTAAACTGTTTTATATTTTCTATAAATTGTTTTTCTCCAAAGGTAAATTCCCAATGCCCGGTCATGATATCTACACCTAAAATATTTGAAGCTTGAACCATATCTTTTCCTTTTTCAAATAGAGATAAAGCGCTGCCTTGCCATGCATCTCCTCCGTCTAACAATAAAGTATTTTCGTTAGCTTCAGCTTTAAGATTATCTATGATGGTTTTTAAATAAGCATATCCGCCGAATTTACCAAATTCTTTTGCGTGTTTATTATAATTAAGATGAGTATACGCATATTCTAATAATTTTGAATTTACAGAATAATAATCTAATAAATTTTTTCCAACAATATGTGGGGGTGTGTTTCTATTTTTTCCTACACCTAAATTATAGTTTGGCTCTCTAAAATACATTGGCTCTAATTGCCCATGAGTGTCGGTTATGTGGAGAAGACGTAAATTTCCAAATGGTGTGTTACTATAGTCAACAATTGATGATCCAAATGATGGCTTAATAATTCCAGCAATATATCCAGCTATAATAAATTGTAAAAATTCTCGCCTATTCATGTTTAATTTCTTCTATAATTTAAAAAAAATATTACCAATATTGCCAATAAATAAAATGAAAATATTAAATAATCAGCTTTAATTATCATATAATAATGTATCATAGATAACGCTAAAATAAGATATATCAATTTATGTATCTTATACCATATTTTACCAAGATTTTTTTTGAATATATCATTTGAAGTTAATACAAGTGGTAAAAATAATAGTAAAGCAGAATAACCTATTTGAATAAAATTTAAATTAATAAAGTCATCTTTAAGAAAAACAAGGTTAAAATTATTATCAAAAAAATAAAAAATTAAATGTATAAAAGAAAATACAAATGTAATCAATCCTAGTAATCTTCTATCAATTATTTTGTATAAAACAGGGGTGTTTGGTATAAATAAAATAATAACTATCAAGGATAGCGCTATATAACCTGAACTTGTAATCAAGTATGTTTGGATATTTATTATGTTTGAATTAAAGAATAAATTAAACGTAATATATAAAAACGGTATTATAAAAAATATATATGTAAAAAATTTTTTCAATATTAAGTATTAAAAGTGTTTTTTTAAATCCATATTATCGTAAAGATTACTAACAAATTTAATATACCCGTTAAACATTAGAGTATCTTGTTTTCTAAAATCTCCAATTCTTCTTTCTCTTTTTTGGCTCCATCTGGGATGGTCAACATACGGGTTTACATTTGCATAAAAACCATATTCATTAGGAGTTTCTTCATTCCAAGTACATATAGGTTTTTTTTCAACAAATGAAATTTTAACTAGTGATTTAATGCTTTTAAAACCATATTTCCATGGAACAATTAATCTTACAGGTGATCCATTTTGATTGGGAAGTACTTGCCCATATAAGCCAACAGAAATTAATGTAAGAGGATGTACAGCTTCATCTATTCTTAACCCTTCTCGATAAGGCCAATTTAAAATATTTCTTTTTTGTCCAGGCAAATGTTCTCTATCTAATATTGATTGAAAGGCAACATATTTGGCATTAGACAAAGGTTTGACAATGTCCATTATTCTCTTTAGCTCAAATCCTATCCAAGGTACTACCATCGACCATGCCTCAACACATCTCAATCTATATATTCTTTCTTCTAATTGAAATTTTGTTATCAAGTCATCTGCATCTAATATAAGTGGTTTTTCTACTAATCCATCTATTGTTAATTTCCAATTATCAGTCTGAAGCATGTTCGCATTCAACATAGGGTCTCTTTTTCCAGATCCTAGTTCATAGAAATTATTATACGAGGTAATTTGCTTTATAGTGTTAGTTTTTTCATTTGTACTATACTCAATATCTTTATTAAACTTAAGTTTTTGTCCAGAAGGTGCGCTAAATAAATTTGAGCTAAATATAAATGGTAAGCTAATCATAGATTTCATAATCTTTCTTCTATTATCAAATAATGCTTTATTTGTAATTTGATGTTCTTTGTCTAGATTATATTTATTCATAACTTATTCTAACCAATCTCTTGCATTTGTAAAAAATTTTGACCATGGAGAAACTTTCCATTCTTTAGGTGCATATGAAAATTGATTTAAGTTATACAATCTTTCTGGGTGTGGCATCAATATAGTTATTCTTCCATCTTGATTGCTAAATCCATTAGCCCCATTAGTAGAGCCATTTGGGTTATATGGATACTGTGTGGTTTTTTTGTTATTGTTATCAACATAATTAATTATAGCATTCATGCTATCTTTTTTATTTTTAAATACTGCTCGACCCTCTCCATGAGATACTATTAGTGGCAATATTGAGCCTTCCATATTTTTTAGAAATATTGAATTACTTTTATTAATAACTACTCTTGATAATCTTGCTTCAAATTGATTTGAATCGTTTTTATAAAATTTAGGCCAATATTTTGTTCCTGGCATTAAATGCGATAATTGTGATAGCATTTGGCAACCATTACAAACACCAAGCGAGAATTTAGAAGTATCGTAAAAAAAAGACTCAAGAGAATCTTTCAAATTATTATTAAAAAGTATTTTATTTGCCCAACCTTTTCCAGCGCCTAACACATCTCCAAAAGAAAAACCGCCACAAGCCACCAATCCATCATATTTGATGATATCAGAAGCAATGTCATTTGTGTGCACATCGTAGCATTCAAATCCTGACAACATAAATGCATGAGCCATTTCTTTATGACCATTAACTCCTTGTTCGCGCAAGATAGCAACCTTAGGCTTTCTATTCTTGTATATTTTAGATATTTTATTTGAAAAATTAATTTTATTAACAATAGGTTTTATATTTTTATGTGCATTAATTTTAAAAGTATATTCTTCTAGTGCAGTTTTTGGGTTGTCTCTCAATCTTTGTATATTGTATGATAGTTTACTCCAAGATTTTCTTAATTCTGTTAATTTAAAATTTAAACTTTTATATGATTGAATAAATAGTTTTGGATTTTTTTCTATACGGCTTTCACCTAATTTAACAATCATACTCTCGGTATTAGTTTTTGAAGCCAAATACTTTAATTCTTTCACTTTAGATTTTGGTACTTCAATAACTACACCTAATTCTTCATTAAAGAAAAATTTTTCTAAATTTTCTTTTTTTCTATATTTTTCCTCGCTTTTATTTATAATTATTGAACAATTTCCTGAAAGAGCCATTTCAGTCAAAGTAGTAAATAAACCTCCATCAGATTTATCATGGTAAGCTGTAATTATATTTTTTGTAATAAGCATTTGGCTAAGTTTAAAAAAATTGATTAGATAGTCTACATTATCAATTCTAGGTACGTCCTTGTGAATTACATTCTGAATTTGATGATATGCTGATCCACCAAGTCTTTGCTTTCCATTTGCAATATCAATTAGAAAAATTTCTTTATTGCCCTGTAGTTCAGGAGTAATGCATTTTTTTACATCTTTGATTGAGCTAAATGCTGTTAAGACAAGACTTACAGGACTTTCAACTTCATAATTTATATTTTTATTCTTCCAGCTTGTGTTCATCGATAGTGAATCTTTTCCTACAGGTATAGTTATATTAAGTTTTGTGCATAGTTTTGATATTTTATTAACTGCAAGAAATAAACCTTGGATTTCATTTTTATTTTTGGATGATGCCATCCAATTAGCAGATAATTTTATATTTGATAAATCCTTGATATGACAACATGAAATATTAGTAATTATCTCACCAAGGGAAATTTCCACAGAAGCTTCTGGGTCAGAAATTGCTAAAATTGGTCTTTCCCCAATTGTAATAACTTCACCATTATCTGAATTAATATCAGATAATGTAATTCCAACGTTTGAAACAGGAATTTGATTTGGCCCAATCATTTGATCTCTTGATACTAGCCCTGTTACTGAGCGATCACCAATTGTAATTAAAAAACTCTTATCTGAAACTGAGGGGAGTTCAAGTATGTTTTCCACTGCTTGATCAAATGATAAATTACTTCTATTGCTATATTGTATTTTAGATACAAAATTAGTTAATTCTATTGGTTTGATAGGTGGTTTCCCTAATAAAGAAGTCATCGGTAAATTAATAATTTTTGTTTTATCATTTCTGTCAAAAACTATTAATTCTTTTTTCTTTAAAACATTTCCTATTACTGCATATGGACAATTTTCTCTATTGCAGATTTTTGAAAATATCTCTAAGTTTTTTTTATTTATGATAATTACATAACGTTCTTGAGATTCGTTGCACCAAATCTCAAGAGGTGTCATATTTTTTTCAGCAATTGGTATTTTAGAGCTATAAATTTTTGCTCCCATATGGGATTCATTTACAATTTCAGGAATTGCATTACTTAGCCCTCCAGCACCAATATCATGTATACTTTTTATTGGATTTTTTGAACTCATATAAATGCATTTATTAATGACTTCTTGACATCTTCTTTCTATTTCAGGATTGTCTCTTTGAACAGATGCAAAATCTAAATTTTCACTGCTAGCCCCTGATGACAATGATGATGCAGCGCCTCCTCCAAGTCCGATTAAATAAGATGGTCCGCCAAGAATAATAATTAAATCATTATTTGATAATTTTTTCTTATGGGTATGGTTAGGTCTAATTGATCCTATTCCACCAGCTATCATAATAGGTTTATGATATCCAAAAGCTTTTATATTTTTATTGTTATCAATGCAAGGAAATTGGCATGTTCTAAAATAACCAAATATATTTGGTCTTCCAAATTCATTATTATAGGCGGCAGCACCTATAGGAGCATTAATTATAATTTCAAGAGGGGTTTTTATTCTTGATGGCACTCCAATTGAATCTGATTCCCAATTTTTAACATCATTAGGTATGCATAAATTAGATAACGTGTATCCAGTAAAACCAATTTTTGGTATTGAGCCTAAGCCAGTGGCTCCCTCATCTCTTAATTCTCCGCCAGACCCTGTTGCAGCACCTTCATAAGGAGCTATAGCGGTTGGATGATTATGTGTTTCTGCTTTAATTATATATAAGCCCTTTTCTTTTTTATATTTATATTTGTTTTTATCTGTGAGCAAAAAATTAATTTTATTAGAATTAATAATTGAACAATTATCTTTATAAGCAGAAATTATATTTTTACTATTATTCTTATAAGTTTTTTTAATTAATTTAAATAATGAAAGCTCTTGATTGAAACTCTTGTTTATTAGTTTAGAGTTAAATATTTTGTGCCTACAGTGTTCTGAGTTAATTTGAGAAAACATCATTAACTCAATATCATTTGGATCTCTCTTTAATTTTTTATACATTTCCTTTAGATATAAAATTTCTTCATTATTTAACGCTAAACCCATTTTAATGTTAAAAATATTAATTTTAGAAGCTGTAATATTTTTAGTTTTTTTAATTTTGTTTAATTTTTTAGCTGTGCGTATATATTTATATATCTGATTATTAGTGTATAAACATAATTGTGTCATTTTATCGAAAATATTATCTTTGTTATCAACCACCATATTAAATATCTTTTTTTTATTTTCAAAATCAAATAACAATATGGGCTCAATTTCTATTTTATGGCTAAAATTACAGCTCACAATTATTTGTTTTGCCTTTTCAGACCACGGTGATAAATTTCCAGATCTTGATGAAATTAATATGGTATTTTTCGAAATTTTTACTTTATTTATATTTATTTTAGCTTCCAATAAAATTGAAAGTTGTTCTATTTCGTTTTGACTAAGTTTTTTGGGATAAAGAATTTTATATAATTCAAAAGGCTTATATGCTTTGCCGGTATTTTTCTGTGCTGTACTTTTTAAGAAGTCTCCTAGTTTATGGCTAATTTTAGGCTTTTTATTTAAAAATATATACTGATGTATAGGCATAATAATATATATATAATAATACATTATTCTTGATAATAATATTACTTGGAGATAAACTCATTCTACTGATATTAGGGGGCGACCTGGCTTCGACGTGGGTTGCAGAACCTGAGGAGCATGTCGAGCTTTCAGTATCTCGTAAATCTGCTGAAAAACAATAAACGCTGAAAATAAACCTTTAGCTCTAGCAGCCTAACTGCCGCTAGCTTCACTCAGAGTAGGCTTATATGCTTTGTACTGAAGTCATTATGATAAGACCGCAATACATATTCTTGCCATTGTATTGTTAAATCTAAGCAAGATAGCTGTTAAGTAGATTGTTTGTTGTCAGCTTAATGGTTAAATTAAAAACAAACTAAACATGTAG
>CAJWJQ010000030.1:0-13667 GCA_913041905.1 uncultured Gammaproteobacteria bacterium | reverse complement strand
TAATAATGATAGTTCTAATTTCATTTTCATTTAAATTGAAATTATTAATTGCAATTTTATATTCATTTGATAGAGTTGTATTAGAGATTAACCGATTATCAGTATTCAATGTCACTCTAATTTTTTCATTCATATAATGCTTAAAAGGATGTTTAGATATTTTTGAAACAGATTTGGTATTTATATTAGAAGTTAAACAAATTTCTAATGGAATGCGGTGATCATTAATATAATTTAATAAGTCTATATCCTCGCAGACTCTTGTTCCATGACCAATCCTATGAGCTCCGCATACATGAATTGCTTGATGAATACTTTTAGGACCAAAAACCTCGCCAGCATGAATGGTTGTATTAATGTTATTATTAAGGATTAAATAAAAAGCTTCCTTATGTTTTTTTGCAGGAAAATTTTCTTCTGCACCAGCTAAATCGAATCCAATAACACCTTTATTTTTATATTGGACTGATAAATTAGCCAATTCTAAAGAATGATCAGGCGAAATATGTCGAATTCCACAAATGATAATGCCTGTTAATATTCCGCATTCAGCAAACGCTTGTGCTAATCCTTTTTTTACTGAATCTACTGTTTCAAATAATTGCATTCCATTTTTAGTATGGAGAATTGGAGAGTAGCGCACTTCTAAGTATCTAACTCCATCCTTATGACAATCCATGGCTAATTCAAATGCAACACGCTCTAAACTTTCTGGTGTTTGTAAAACTGATAATGTGATGTCAAATTTCTCTATATAATCTTCTAATGATTTTGGTGAAGGCCCAATAGATAGAATTTTCAATAAATCGATTTCACTTTTTGAAGGTAAATCTACACCCTGAATTTCTGCTAATTCAATAATAGTTTTAACACGCAAGGAGCCATCTAAGTGACAATGTAATTCTGCTTTTGGAAGTTTATTTATTATTGCAGATGTAAATTTCATTATAAATTAATTTTTCTTCCATTGTAAATACCCATAGACGTTCATTCCTAATGTAAAAATACTCATAAAGAACATAGGGATAGAATTAATTGAAGCTGCATACAATATAAATAAAATATTACCAACACCCCATATGTAGAAACAATACTGATGTTTTTTTGCATTCAAATAGTATCCGTAAATAATAAACAAGAATCCTATCCAACCAATTAAATCTATATAATTGATATTCATATTAGAAATTTACAAAACAAAAAAGCCTCTATAAAAGAGGCTTTCTAATTTGTTGTCGAGGTGGCAGGATTCGAACCTGTGACCCCCTGCTCCCAAAGCAGGATGCTGTTAATTATTTTTTTAAACAGACCTAACTAGCAAATTTATTATATAGCCATACAAAAAGAAAACCACCAATATATCCATCAAGGAATCCCCAAAGTCCTCCAATAATCCCTCCGATGATAGATAATCTCATACCTATATAGAAACTGCTTAGAAAGCTAGCCCATTCTGGCGGAAAATTAAATAACATAGTACACCAAACTCCTATTAAAACACCTATCCCCCATAACAAACCAAATGCAAGCCCAGCTGCTTTTGCATCTAACTTCATTTGAAATCTCCTTTATTGTACTTATATCTCACTTTATTGGTTTTATTTTTCGTTTAGGAGGAGAATTACTACTATTAGGATTTAATAATCGTTTTGTTACTTTATTTACTTTTTCAGAATTTATGTTTGTATTTCTTTGACTTAATGCCCAAACTTTAACAGATTTGATAATATGTCCATCTGTTCTATCTTTAAAATAATCATTATTATATTTTTTCAACCAGGATACATACCTATCTAGCTCATTTTTCTTATTCTTTTTCACGATTCTACTAAAAAACTTTCTCCAAAATTGATTATGATCATGCCATAGTATAGGATATTCAAGGCTATTCAAAATTGGTGCATCTCCTGTATATGGATTTATCACATCACCATTAGATAATGTCGCCTCAACTATTATTGTTTTAGTACTAGCTAACACTGTTGGTGCAAACATATTCCACCTTTGAATCATACGTGGATAGTAAACAATTATTTTTGATGTTTTATCATGCTTAAAATAATTTTTACCAAAACCATAATCCTCCATAAAATCATTAATACCATCATTGGCTGCTAAGGCATAATTGAAATTTGCTCTTATTAATACAAACAAAACAATGCATATTAAAACTTTCTTTAAATAAAAGAATGATAGAGAAAATTTTGCAGGTAAAACAATATTATTATTTACAATGTTTTTTGGCTTAATTCCGCAAGCAGGTTGACCAAAAAATGTACTTATATTAACTCTTCGTTTAGCAATAAAATCATACTTAAATTCAAATATTTTAGATAGTCCTGGTATAAAAAATATCCATCCAATAATAAATCCAAAGGGAATTAAGAACAAAATTTTACCAAATACTTCATGTTTAATCCACATTTTGCTACTATTAGTATCAAGCAATATAGCTGTCGAATTAAATAAATCTTCAAAATTGTTTGGTTTTTTACCTTTATATGAAGCATCCGCAAAAGTAATTCTATTAAATAGATCAATACGTTTAATAATTCTTACACTATAATGACAAAAGCCACAATCTGAGTCATAAAACAATATGTATTGATTTTTTTTATACCTATTTAAAAACCACAATTTTATTTTATCAAGAGTTCTTTTATCTATTAAGAGTATATAGGTGCTCATCATGATATATGAAAAAAGGCCCACTTTTACAGCTAGACGTATAGTTGTATGAAATATAATATAACAGAATATAAAAATGTAGCGCAAAATTCTACTATAAAATGGGATAAAAAGTAAAAATGGGGCTAAATCTTGAATTCCCATGGTAGTATAAGTGAAAAATTGTGATATCGGCAATGTAACATAATCACGTAAGAAATATCCTATAGGAGTAAGGAAGGTATCAAGTTGAAACATTTTATATACAGAAGTTCCGTTTGACCAATCATATCCAGTTTTATTCCTTGCTGCAAAAAAATAAATTGTTGAGAGCTGGAACAAAACGCAGAAAAATGCCAAAGAATATATGGTTGCAGATTTATTCATCCCATTATATCTATCATTTAAATCCGCTATTGAATTTTCTTTAAATTCTGATAAAGTTTTTCTTAAAGAGTCTATACTAAATGTAAGACCTAAAGGCAAAAATGCTGACCAGACAAGCATACAATTCATAAAGAAATCGCCAGCATTTTCGAGCATAATTGCGCGGTTATGTATGCTTAAAATTATAATAGCACACATAATTTGAGACAATTTAGTTTTATAGCCTATTATTAGTAATATTGAAAACAATATTCCTAAAATAAAGAAAAAATGTACTTCCCATGATGAGGTAAATGTATTTAATAAAGTAAAATTCTTATAAACACTTGAAGTAACGGAAGCCTTAATAATTGAACCTTGAGTATAAAAAATATCAATAAATTCCCATCTTCTTAAAATATCAGCTAAACATATCAATCCAAATACAATTCTATATAAACCTAAAGCTCTAGAATCAACTGCAAACCAGGGTTTGAAAATATTTATAATCTTATGAATTAAATTTTTCAATTTTATTTTAATTGTGTCTTGAATACACGATCCCAAAATGTAAATGTTGATGCATAATTGCAATTGTATTTTTCGTGATGTAAATCATGATGTTTATTATCAGCTGCAAACGGAATTATTTTATATAAAAAAGAAGATGAATTAATTCCAGAATGAATAAAAATTTCATGCATGTTTCTAATTATAAGATATAACCAAAATGTATATATTGATATACCTCCATATAACAATATGCCTATAAATGGTCCTATATATCCAACCATCCATTCTAATGGATGTGCATATATATAATCAATTGCAATAGGCATATTAGCTTCATGGTGAATCCTATGAATTTTTTTGTAAAGAAATTTATTAACATGTATCAGTTTATGTACAAAATAAAAGAAAATATCATCAATAATAAAAATAATGAAAACTGGTATAACTATATGTGCAATGGAGGTTTTATTTATATCAATAATATAATCATAAAAAAAATAAAGGCCAGCTCCACTTAATAATATTAAACTGGCTACATTTACTAAAAATCTTGGAGTGTGGCTTATAAGATAGTTTAAATCAGGCCTAACTTCCTTTTTTTGAATTGTTGTTGAATTTCCTATTTTAAGCTTGACAAATAGATACGAATACAAAAATGCAAATATATTTATTACTATAATTAATATAGATGTTATAAAGATATGGTTATTTATTATGTTCATTTCTGTGTCTCCATTATTTATTCAATTCTTATTAATTTTGTCAACTAATTCATCAATACTATCATAGAGTTGATACTTATCTCGTAGTAAAAATAACTTTTTTTGCATTTGATCTATTCTAAATTCCTGATTAATGATAGCATCTATATCAAAATCAACAACTTTTGGCTTAGAACTAAGAGAGAATTCACATTCTCCTATGGATGATGCAATCCCAGCTCCAAATATACGTGGCCCATTATTTGTCTTAATAAGACCAAATTCAATGGTGAACCAAAAAAAACGTTCAAACTTATGAAATTTCTCATCATCATCAATGAATTTGCATGCTACTTCTCCAAATTTTTGGCAAAATGCAGCATACTCTTTATCAACTAAAAATGGTATATGTCCATAAAGGTCATGAATCATGTCAGGTTCAGGGATGTAGCTTAATTGTTCTGGTTTTCTAATGAAATTACCAATTGGAAATATTTTTTTTGCTAACATTGTGTAAAAACTTTTCCCATTTTCAAGTCCATCTACATATACTCCTTTAAAACCACTATTTTTTTCTAGAATCATATTAATGTCAGATAATTGTGGAATTTTATCTGGAGTGATTTTCAAAGTATCTAAACCTGTGTGGAACAAATCAACAATTTGAAATTCTCGTGTTTCTAAATGTGAAGATAATACTGTACTCCATGTTTTAATTTCATTTTCTGTGAAGATTTTATTTTTTACTAAAGGCATTATATAACCCCTCTTTTTATTTGATCTCGTTCAATTGAATCAAATAATGATTGAAAGTTACCTTCGCCAAAACCATTATCACCTTCACGTTGTATTAACTCAATAAAAATGGGCCCAAATAAATTTTTAGTAAATATCTGCAATAGATAGGTTCCCTCTTTTTGAGAATCTAATAAGATTTGATGTTCTCTAATTTTTTCTTTGTTCTCTTTAATCCATGGGACTCGATCGAAAACAGTATCATAGTAATTTTCATGAATATCTAGAGTTTTTATACAAGTATCTTCTAATAAATCACAAGATTTTACTAAATCCTTAGTAGAAAAAGCTAAATGTTGAATACCAGAACCACGATATTCATCGAGATATTCATCAATTTGATTGTTATCATCTTTTCCTTCATTTATTGGTATGCAAAAAGAGCCGTCTGGACTTTGTAATGCATAGGATAATAGTGCAGTTTTTTGACCTCTGATATCGAAATATCTAACTTCTTTAAAGCCAAATACTTTTTTATAAAACTCTGCCCAAATATCCATTGTCCCTCTGAAAACATTATTAGTTAGATGGTCAATGGATAAAAATCCTTTAGATTGGACCATTATGGGATTATCTAAATCGATAAAATCAGTCTCCCAAAGAGATTTTTTCTTATTCTCATATTGATTAACAAAGTATATAATGCTGTTTCCAATACCATAAATAGCGGGGTAATCTAAATCGGTTTTATGTGCTCGTTGAGCACCTCGTCTGATAGCTTCATCAAATGCAAATTCAGCATCTTCTACTCTCCATCCCATAGAGCAAATTGAAGGACCATGCTGCCTTGCAAAATCTGCTGCATGTCCGTTTTTATCATAATTTAATAACAAATTAATTTCGTTCTGATTATAACAAATTATATTTTTATAAGCGCATTTTTTTATTTTTGAAAAACCAAATTCTAAAAAGATTTGAGATATATCATTGTTATTTGGACTTACAAATTCTGTAAATTCAATTCCGCACATTTTTAATGGGTTATTCATTTTTTGCTCCTTTAAATTCATATTCATGCAGCCAAGCATTGTGCTTTGGGGGAGATTTTGTTTTATCCCACTCCTCTAACATTTCTGGTGCTAAATCCATTACTTTTTCCATTTTTTCTTTAGGTATTGGAGTATTTACAGCTAATTCTAAGCGATGTCCATTTGGATCGAAAAAATAGATTGATTTAAACAAGGTGTGGTCAATTGGACCAATTACTTCTAGTCCCATAGATTCTGCATTTTCCTTTGCATTATACAAGTCAGTCATTTCGTCTATTTCAAATGCAATATGCTGCACCCATTTTGGAGTGTTCTTGTCTCTTCCCATTCTGGGAGAACCAGGTAATTCGAAAAAAGCCAAAATGTTTCCCATTCCAGCATCTAGGAAAATATGCATATACGGGTCATCTTCTTTGGTCGATGGAGCCTTGTCTTCAGCAAAGACTAACATAAGGTCCATACCTAATACTGTTTTGTAAAATTTTACAGTTTCTTTTGCATCATTACAACGATAAGCAACATGATGAATTTTCTTTATTTTCATAATTGTTCTTTCTTTTTTTATTTTTTATTTCTAACAAATTTGAAATTAAGCTCAGAAGCTTTATCATTATTTATTATAACCTTTTTTTCTATAATGCCTTTCAATTTAAATTTTTCTTGAAATGCTACAACAGTGTATTCTCCTTCAGGAATATTTTCAATCATATAATCACCATTTTCATCAGTGATTGCATAATACGGATGATCAAAAACTGCTACCCAAGACTTCATCCATGGATGAACATCACATTTAATATGGAATGGATCTTCAGCCTTAGTAAATATAGTTTTTTTCTCTTTCACCACCTTAGGCATAGCAAAATTGAATGAAGTATTATTTTTTGAATAAGAATGCACATTATGTAGTGTTGCATCACTATTTTTAATCAATAGTTCTTGACCTTTCATAATACCTAAAATACGAGGTTTATATACACACCCTACTTGGTCAATAATTTTATTATTGTCAGGGATAGGGCCACTGTAATTCACATCTTTAATCCAGATTAATACATTTTGTAAATTATTATTACTATCAACTACAAAACTTTGAGATTGAACATTTCCTTTATGCGCATTCCCACATACAGGGTCTGAATCCATTTTAAGTGATTTTTTATTTGGGACTTTACCTTCATATTTAATATTTCCTTTTAATGTTCCTGATAGGACGAATGAACATATAATTAAAGTTGCTATTATTTTTTTGATCATATATTTTCCTTTTTCATTCTTATTTTTTTATTAATGTTTTTAACACACGCTCTACTGACTAATCATGCTATTCAGGAGTAAAAATATATCCTACTAGAAATACTAATTCTATCTGCGATACTCCTTTACATTATAATTATTAAGGTCCTCATACTAACAGTAATATACTATATTAGGATATTAGTATCCTATTGTATTATTATATAACAAAAAAATACATAAAATTTATTGAAGATCTAGAATCATTGTGAATGCAATCATATTGATGATGCGGCTTATTGCTATTGGAGAATGTATCAAAAATAGGCTAGGTGCTTCATAACAAAAAATTGTGTTGAATATTATTTATCAGACTATTTCCCTTGGCTTAAGGAAAGCTAACAATGTTAATAATTATAGTAAATTTTTCTTTTTATTTTCTTAAGCCATATGCTTTTTCTAGAAAAATAATTAGGAGCTGCAATAAGCCACAGAAGCGTTCTTATAATGCAGAGTAGAGGATGTATTGCAAATTTGTAAATTAAATGCGGGAAAACATGTTATTGCTGTTATTCACCAATAAAAAAATACATATCATCATTTTTTAGATTTATTATTTGACAATATATCATGCTTTTCAATAAGATCGTTAGACAGTGTTTCAAAATTTTGATTGATTAGCACATCTACAATTTCAGGTTTCAGTTTCTTCCATGTTTTGTGAATTGGACAAGGGACTGAATCCGAACACACATCTAATCCATAAACACACTCTTCCTTATCAATATTTTTACCTTCAATAGCTTCAACAACATTAGATACAAATATTTTTTTTGGAGACTTTTTAAGCATAACGCCCCCTCCTCTTCCCTTCATAGAAGTTACAAGGTTATGTTTTACTAAAATCTGAATTATTTTAGCTAAATAAAACAATGGAATAGAATAATATTCAGAAATAGTTCTCACTAATATGGGTTTATCTCTATGTAATGATAGATATATCATAGCTTGGATAGCATGCTTAGTAGATTCTGAAAAGATGTTTAAATGTAAACTCATAGATATTGAATAAAAATTAACTACAAATCTTATCTTAAACAAGATATATATGTCCTATTATGAATAATTTATTAATAAATTTTATCTTTAAATATTTCAATAGATGATGCTAATATTGTAAGTGTTCCCATACTACAAGCGACCATTGCAAATATCATCAATCCACCAACAGCTGACAAGGGTATAATTGTTGAAAAAAGCAAAGCTGCAAAACCCATATTAGAACATGCATCTAAAATTATAGGATGTCCAACTTTTTCTATTGTTTTTATTGTTTTATTATTAGTTTTATTTTGTTTTATTTTTTTATACTCTGAAATATAATGTATAGAAAAATCAACACCAACCCCAATAATTATAGAGCTAAGTACAATTGTAATATGTGTTAGTTCAATACCAAAAATTCCCATAAATCCATAATTCATAACTACAGCAGAGAATAAAGTTATTATTGATAGAATCCCGAAAATCCAAGATTGAAAAAATACAGAAGATACTATGAAAATTAATATAATTGAAGCAGCAATACTCAATGCAGTAGATTCTATTACAAGTTTAATAAAATCAGAAAAAAATGCCATCATCCCAGATATTTCAAATACAAGATCATTATTAGTAATTAAAATTTCATTATCAATAAACTCCTTAATATCATGCCTATATTCATCCATCTTAGTAGTAGGAAATGTTTTCAATAATGACGTTATAATTGCTACATCATTCTCTTCATTGATGAGTGAGTTTAAATCTGCATCTTCATTCATATAGTATAGAAAAAAAAGATTGTTAATTTTAGCCCTTGATTCTGGGATAGTTCTATAATCATCGTTCCCATCCATTATTGTTTTATGCATTTCTTTTACAACTTCAGTTATACTAATTGTTGAGGTTACTTCATCTATGCTATTAAGATAAATTTCAAGTTTTTCAAGGTCTTTTAAATTCTCGGGGTTATTTAAACCATTTTTACCACTTTTAGAATGAGCTTTAATAAGTACATTCAAATTCCCTGTCATATTTTCATCTAAAAAAGTTGCAGAATCTCTAATAACAGTCCCTTTTTGAAACATTTCTACCATATTTACTTCAACCTTCACAAAAAATAGACCTATTGTAGCTATTGCAACAACACTTCCACCAATAGATAGTATTCTTTTTGGATTCTTTTTAACATGTATAGAAAATTTATTTATATATAATTCAATTAAACTTGGTTTTGTGATTGATTTAGAGTTCGGGTTCCATTTTATCAATGAAATTATTGCAGGTAAAAATGTTAAAGATAATAAACATGCCCAAAATATTCCGAAAGCAATTGTTATTCCATATCCATTCATACCTTTTATAGGAGAAATAAGCAATGATAAAAAGGCTAGCATTGTTGTAATAGAGGTCAGAATAATTGGCATACACATATGTTTACATGTATTAGCGATTGATGTAATTTTATTTTTTGAATGTCTTAACTCTTTAAAGAATCTACTAATGATATGTACACCATCAGAATTTGCAATTGTTAATAATAGTATAGGCATAGATGCATTATTGAGTGTGAAATAAAATGATTTTGAAGAAGTGAAATGGTATACCCATCCCATAAAACCTAACATTGATAGAAGTGAAAGTATTGTAGTTATAACAATAAGCAATACTGCATAAATATTTTTTAGATTAATTAATAAGATAAATATCATAATTAGAAATCCAGATAAAATTAAGATTTTAACTTCGTTTGTTACAATACCTGGTATAATCCCAGCAAAATAAGACTGTCCTCCCATATGTGTTTCGTATTTATAACTATCATCGTTATCTGTATATCTGTTTGCTATCTGCTTTATTGAATCTGAAAGAGCAGTATATATATGACTATTGGCAGGCCTTATTAAAAAATTTAAGTAATCATTATTTTTACTAACTAGTCTATCTTTAACTACATTATTTTTATCTAAGTATTCTTTTATTTCATCAATTTCTTTTTGAGTTAAATTCATTTTTTGAACTAAATCAGAAATAACCATAGAACTATCAATCTCATCAAAATATAACCTAGTTGAATTACTAATAGATACAACTTCATCACACTCATCTAATTGCTCAATATCATTTGATAAATTCCATGCGATATTAAAAACTTCTGGATTGAAAACAGACTCGCCAATATTCCCAATTGCAAGATACATAAATTCAAAATTTCCAAATTCATCTTCAATTTCATTGAAAGTAACTATTGAAGGCATATCACTAGGTAATAACTGTTTCAGGTCTTCGTCTTGTTGTATAAACCCCATGCCACTTATTAACAAAATAGATAACAGCGTAGTTAAGATTATAACAATTTTTGGGTATTTTAGAACTTTTGTAATTAGGTTGCGGGTAATTTTTTTAAACATTTAGTTAATACTAAGATTATCTATAATCTACAAAAAAAAAAGGTTTTATAAAAAATGCTTTTCAATTTCACGTCGGTCAAAAGAGGTTGATTTTTTCGGTTAGTATTAGGATATTTAGATATAGTTGTCCTATATTATGATATGGCTATTGACATTATCCAAGATATTTATTTAATGTTAATAAAAAATTGATTTATGAATTATTTATTATATATTATTTTCTTGATATGGGGATGTGCTGCCCCTCCATCATATAACACAGCAATAATTAAAACCCCAACAACTCAATGTGGAATGTGTAAGAAAACTATAGAATCAAATTTATTATCAGTTAAGGGAGTAAAGTCAGCAACAGTAGATATATTAAATTATCAAACAGAAGTTACTTACAAATCTAATAGAATTGCCCTAGATGATCTAGAACTTATTATTGCAAAAAGCGGATATCAAGCCAATGAAGTAGAAGCTGATTCAGCCGCGTATATAAATCTTCATATGTGTTGCCGTCTTCCCAAAGATAGAAAAAGCAGTTGGCAATGAAATTAATCAGAAATGGATTTCTATTCATACTACTTATGCTGCATTTTATTTTTGCTGAAACTAAGTCATTGGTTGAAAATAATGCAATAATTGTTGGCACTGTTACTAATAGTGAAACAAATAAACCTATTCAATATGCATCTGTAACACTAATTGATAAGCAATCAAATAAAATCATATCTGGTCAATTAACTGACATCGATGGATATTTCATTTTAAGCAATTCTGAAAAAGGAAATTATCTAATTGAAGTTCAATTTATTGGTTTTACACCTTCAATAGGAAATGATTTTACATTTGATCCATCTTTATCTACAATATTTGATTTAGGCACTATATCGATTCAACCAAAAGAGCTGAAAATTTCTGCAGTAGAAGTAAACGCAGAAAGGCCATTGTATGAAGCTACAGTAGATAAAAAAATATATGTAATTGATCAAATGAAAACAACTTCCGGGGGGACCTGCTGCGATGTAATGAAAAAGGTACCATCTCTAGATTTGGGTCCAAATGGTGAAGTATCACTCAGAGGATCTGAAAATGTAGCTGTATTAATAAATGGAAAAAGGGCTGGGATAATAGGGGATGAAAGAAAATCCTGCGCTGTTGCGGTCCCAGTCCCAGCAGCTATGATTGATCGAGTAGAGATTATCACTAGTCCTTCTGCTGAATATGATCCTGATGGGATGACAGGAATTGTAAATATTATTTTGAAAGAGGAAAAAGCATCTGGTCATAATGGAGAACTATCCATTAACATAGGGAATACAAATAAACTCAACCTAGGCTCAATACTTAGTTATCGCAACAATAAACTCAATATTTTTTCCAAGTTTAGCGGTGAAATGATAGAACAAAAGAGTAATGGATACTATATTGAAAATATTTCAGATAGTTTAAATTCCCAACATTTTAAAGATAATGAACTGTATTTTATGAATTTTGGTGCAAAATATGATATATCAGACAGAATGCTCTTTACCAGTGAAGCAAAATTTACCAAACACTACCAAAATGATCTTAATACTACCCATTATTACGGGAATCTAAGCGGCCCCTATCAAGTTGATTCTCAAAATGATGGTTTTGCTCAGGTGTATGAGTTAGGTTTTTATAAAAACTTCTTAAATGACTCTAAACTGGCTTTAGAATTTAGTTATGATGAACAGGAGAAAGATTTGCATGAAATTAATGTAGATTTACAAAGTGATTTATCAAGATATCAACTAGATTTAAGAAAAATAATTTTTAAAGCAGATTATTATCACAACCTCAGTGATAACATTAAGTATGAAACAGGATATAAGGGACGCTTTAATACTCATGATAAAAATTATAATGAAAACAATGATAATTTCCAATATGATGAAAATATTCATGCACTTTATAGCTCAGGAACATTTACTTTAACTGAAAAACTACGGTCAAAGGTAGGGGTTCGCCTAGAACAAGTCTCAGCAAATACAATCATTAATGTAGCCGGGGCGCCAACCAAAACACCTAATAATTATGACCAGGTTTATCATTCCGCACATCTAGCATATATATTTAACCCATATTCCAATTTGAAGTTTGCTTATAGTGGTAGGGTAAACAGACCTGAGTTGAAGATACTGGACCCATTTCCGCAGAATCAATTTGTTAGCTTAGTTGATACAGTTGGTAATCCAAATTTGAAACCAGAATTTATAGACGCATTTGAAATAAGTTATTCGTTAACGAAAAACAAATATAAAACAGATCTGAGCTTGTATCATCACCATATCAAAGATATAATTCAAGGGTATTATGATATTAATAATAATCATGTTACATATAATAACTCAGGACAAGGAAGTTTGAATGGTGTTGACATTATGCTGAAAATATCACCATTGACTTTTTGGGATTTTATATTTACAAGTAATTACTATAGCTCAAAGATTACAGGGGGCACAGATGATAATCTCAATGGCAATACATCCGGAGGTATAATACGCGGCATAAGTATGTTTAAGATGCCTAACGGAGGAGATTTAGAACTCAGTAGCACACAACAATTATCAAAAAAAAATACCGCTGGAACGGTCGAAGGTAAATTCAATTTGGATATGGCGTATCAGATTTCGCTCTATGATGATAGGTTGAAGCTGACATGTAAAGCCATTAATATTTTAGATAATGACATATATGATCAGAATATTGAAATCATTGATAATAATGTTGTCACAAATATACAGAGTTACAAAAAATATAACAATCGCACATTTTATATAACCATTCAATATAAATTTGGCAATATTTCAAAATAACATGTATTGGGCAGCAAAATCATTCGAAAATATTAATACAATTGTGACAGAAGCATTGAATATGAATTCTAGTTATCATAAACATAAAATAATGGGGATTCCAGCTACATACTTAGA
>CAJWJQ010000029.1:0-14499 GCA_913041905.1 uncultured Gammaproteobacteria bacterium | reverse complement strand
TTGTAAATTTTAGAGATTTTTTTCTGTATTGTTTAATTTTAACGGGTATAAAATTATGATCTATTGCATACCAAGTCAAAGTACTTCTTTTATTATCTTTAATAATCTTTCTTATAATAATCGTATTTGTTTTACCAAAAACAGTATCAATAACTTCACCATCATGAATGCTAAATATATATTTTCTTTCTCTTCCCTTATCAATGACATTATATTCTTGTTCAAAATCACCCTTTTTCATTTTGTTTTGATAATCAATCTGAACAGATAATCTATCCTGAAAATTTTTAATTTGAGAATGCTCTATTTCCTTACCATTGCGTATAGTGTGCGCAGAATTATTTTTTTTATCAAATATTGTTGTAACTATATCTTCATCATTTTTGCGAAACCTGTTATATGCATACTCTTTTGTAAAAACATTACCATTAATTATATCAAATTTAGATAACTCCATTCTTAAATCTTTTTTTAATTTAAAAACTCCAGCTGTATGACTAGAAACCAAATATTCCCATTTATCATTCTGTTTTAATAAAGTATTTTCACTAGTAGCAAAGTGTAAGTTACCTTTATAGAGATGATATACATGCTTTGTTATAATTACTTCTTCAGCAATTGCTAAATTTTTAGACATTATGATAGGCAATAATATAAATATGTATAAAATATTTCTCATATGTGTTCTATAGGTGTAGTTAAAACTTCATTATTAAATAAACATTTATCATTTTCTTGTTTTATAAATTTTTCAGAAAGCCATTTAATAGCTAATGGATAAATCTCGTGTTCAATTTTATGAATTTTTTCTTTTAACATATCCTCTGTATCACTATTTTTTATTTCAACTCTACCTTGAATAATAACAGGCCCGTTGTCTAAATCAGGGGTTACAAAATGGACGGAAGCACCATGATACTTTTCTTTGTCCTCAATCACTCTGCTATGAGTATTTAATCCTCTATATTTAGGCAATAGAGAAGGATGGATATTTAGAATTTTCCCTATATGTTTATTTACGAATGATTTTGGCAATATTTTCATATATCCAGCTAATATAACAATATCTACAGAATTTGTTATTATGTCTTCTGTAACATTATTATAATCATTATCAGAATTAACCATTATAGTTTTAATTTTTTCTTTTTTAGCTCTCTCTAACCCATAAGCATTTTTATTGTTTGATACAACACTCAAAATTTCAATGTGCAAAAAACCAGATTTTATATTGTCAATAATATTTTGAAAATTACTTCCATTACCTGATAGGAATACTATAGATTTAACCTTTCTCATATTTAATTATTTTATTTGAATGTTTTTTATTTATTTGACCAATTATTTTTGCTTTAAACTTTGTTTTTTCTAATATTTTTATCACTTTACTTGCATCAGATTTTTTGACAATAATAGCCATGCCTATACCACAATTAAATGTTCTTAACATTTCATCCATTGATAATTTTGCACTTTCTTTTATTAATTTAAAAATATTTGGCATTTTCCAATTATCTAAATTTATACTGATAGTATATTTTTTTGGAATTACTCTTGGTAAATTTTCTGTAATACCACCTCCCGTAATGTGAGCTACCCCTTTAATGGAAATCGTTTTTTTTATTTTATTTAGAGCATCTACATAGAGTAGAGTTGGTTTTATTAATAATCTTCCAAGATTGACACCAAAGTAATTCTTCTTTAGAGAAAGTGTTTTATTGTCTAATAATTTATTTATAAGAGAATATCCATTAGAATGCATGCCATTTGACATTAACCCTATTATGATATCTCCTTTATTTATTTCATTTTTATTAATAATGTTTTTTTTATCAATAATACCAACACAGAATCCCGCTAAATCATAATCTTTTTGCTTGTATATTCCTGGCATTTCTGCAGTTTCCCCTCCTATTAATGGCATATCAACAGAGGAGCAAGCTTTTTTTATACCCTTTAAGATATTTATATGAAATTTTAAATCTAATTTACCTGTTGCAAGATAATCAAGGAAAAACAATGGGTCAGCTCCACATGTAATTATATCATTTACACACATAGCTACAAGATCTTGTCCTATGTAATTATGTTGATTCAATAATTTTGCTATTTTTAGTTTAGTTCCAACGCCATCAGTTCCACAAACTATGGTTGGTTGACTATATTTCTTTAAATTTATTGTATATAAACTAGCAAAACCACCAATACCAGATATAACGTTTGGATAGTTTTTTTTATAGCTTTTTTGTAATTTTCCTATCAAACCATCAGCTTTTTTAATATTTACCCCTGATTTTAGATAAGTTAGTTTTTTATAAGCTCTATTCATATTAAAATGGTTAGGACTTTGATTATATATTAATATATAAATATATGCACTTTTATAATGGAAACTAAATCTGATAAAGAACAAATACCGATTAATTTTAGCTTTATTTCTAATAAATCCTTTTGTAATTATATAATTGGTAAAAATGAAATGATTCTGGAAACTTTAAAAGATATATCAGAAGAGAAGAAACCCAAAATTATTTTTTTAAGGGGCGGAAAATCTACTGGTAAAACTCATTTATGCCTAGCAACCTTAGAAAATTTTACTGGTAAAAAATACTATTTATCTCCTTCTAATATAGATGAACTAGAATCACTTGATTATTCGTTACTAGAATTTATTGTAATTGATGATTTAGATAAAATAATTATAGAAACTAATAAAGAAGAGAAGTTATTCTCAATAATAAATGATTTAATTCTTAGGAAAAAAAATATACTTGTAACATCCACAAAACATCTTAATGATATTAAATTTAATATTTTAGATTTAAAATCACGTCTTGTTTGGGATCAGCTTCTTGAAACATCAGAATTAGATGATGATAGTAAAATTAAACTTTTACAAAAACTTTCTAGGGATAGGGGATGGGTTATAACATCTAAAGTATGTGATTATATTATAAATCATTATAAGCGAGATTTATATTTTTTATGTAATGCTATTAATAATATTGATGAAAAATCATTATCTATGAAAAAAAATATAACAATACCTTTTGTAAGGAAGATTATGAATTATAAATAATTTAAGTTTTTATTTTAAGAGCAAGTCCTGCAATTTTCTTTCCAAAATTTATACATATTTCTTTTTCATCTTCTGTAATTTCTGCGTTTTCATTAAATGAAACATGGCTTGGACCATAAGGGGTGCCACCTGATCTTGTGCTCACAAGTCTTTTTTCACTATAGGGTACTCCAGTAATAATCATGCCATGATGGATTAAGGGTAGCATCATCGATAATAGTGTAGTTTCTTGACCACCATGCAGGCTGGAAGTTGATGTAAATACACCTGCTGGTTTTCCAGTCAATGTTCCATTGAACCATTCAGAAGTTGTTGAATCTATAAATGTTTTCATTGGTGCTGCCATATTGCCAAAATGTGTGGGACTGCCAATAATCAGGCCAGAACAGCTGTCTAAGTCAGATTTTTCAACTAATGCGTCTCCACTATCATCTTCATTGTCAGATGGTACCGTTCTTATGACTGATGATATCTCCTCAATCATTTCAGCCCCTCTGGCAATTAAACGAGCCATTTTTTTCGTTGAGCCATTTTGAGAATAATATATAATAAGTATGTTTGTCATACATGATAGGATATTCTATATAATTGACAAAAGAAACTGATTAAACGTAATAGTGAATTGATATGAAAAAAATTTTTAGCTTAATAATTTTATTAATACTTACCCAAACTGTTTATTCAGCTGGCGCAGTCCCTCTAAAATTAGTTTCAGAAAAATTAATCAAAGAAGCTAAGTCTGTAAATAAAAAAGCTATTAAGTTAAAAAACGAATGGAGAGATGTAAGAAAACTAATAAAAAAAGCTATGAAAGCGCACTCTAATAAAGATTATAAAAACTCAATTTCATTTGCAGAACAAGCCATCAACCAAGCAAAAATGTCTGTAGAACAGCATAACAAACAGAAGGATACCGTTAGATTTTTAGATGAGTAATGTTAAGATTTAGAAATTTTTTCAATAAGTTTATCAAAAGAAAATTCTTTTTTATCTTTTGATAATCTTGATTTATATACAACATTATTATTTTCGGTCTCTTTTTTTCCAATTATTATCACATGTGGTATTCCAAGTAATTCCCAATCTTTTATTTTACTTCCCATTTTTAAATCTCTATCATCATATATGATATCTATGTTTGACGTGCAGAGTTCATTGTATATTTTTTGAGAATATATCCTAACTTGTTCGTTTTTAGCTCCGTCGATTTCTATTAAAACAACTTGAAACGGAGATAATGATTGAGGCCAAATGATACCACTGTCATCATGATTCTGCTCTATTGCAGCGGCAACAATTCTCGTTACACCTATGCCATAACAACCCATAAAAACGTTTGTTATGCTCGAGTCTTTCAATGTTATTTTTGCCTTCATGCTTTCAGAATATTTTTTACCCAATTTAAAAATATGCCCAACCTCTATACCTTTTTTATGAATTAAACCAGATTTTTTAATAATCTTACTCAAATCATCCTCAGAGTATTTAATTTTGGCAATTTCTAGATTCATCCCATTTAATGATTCGTCTAACAATAAATCATCTTCACCTGTATCTGCAATAACATGAAATTCATTTGATTGATTTCCGCCAATATTTCCACTATCAGCATCCACTATTGTAAACTCTAACATTAATTTATTAAAAATATTTGTATATGCTAATTTATATATATCATAAGTTTCATCAAGGCATTTTTGATTAGAGTGAAAGGAATATGCATCTTTCATTATAAACTCTCTAGCTCTCATCACTCCAAACCTAGGCCTAATCTCATCTCTAAATTTCGTAGATATTTGAAACAGATTTAATGGTAGTTGCTTATAGCTAGAAATTTCATTTCTAATTAAATCAGTTATAACTTCTTCAAATGTTGGACCAAAACAAAAGTCTCGATCATTTCTATCTTTAAATCTAAGTAATTCTGGACCATATTGATCCCATCTTCCTGATTCTTTCCATAATTCAGCAGGTTGTATAAACGGCATGAGAATTTCTCTACAGCCAATGGCGTTTAATTCATTTCTGATGATATTTTCTATTTTTGAGATAACCTTTAACCCTATAGGGAGCCAACTATATTGTCCTGATGATAATTTTCTAATCATGCCTGATTGAATCATCAATTTATGGCTGATAATTTCAGCATCTGCTGGAGCATCTTTTAGTGTGAAAATAGGAAATGTAGATGCCTTCATATTTTTGATAATTTAGTAATTTTCATTGTGTATAATTGTTATTTTAGTTTAACATGAATATAGTTATTATATATAAAGCAAATCAACAGGTTTATAAAATTTTGTATGTTTAAGTTTTTTAAAGAATGGTATAACACTCATTTAACAGACCCAAGTCAGGTAGCATTAGCACTCATAATATTATCGATTTCAATAGTCACATACATTCTTTTAGCAACAGTAGTGCCTATACTAGTTGCTATAATACTTTCATATATGCTAGAAGGATTGGTTGGAACAATTGGACATAAATATAATTTAAATAGAAATACAATTGTAATGGCAGTTTATTTTTCATTTATAGCTCTGTCTTTGCTAATTTTATTCTTATTAATACCTGTAATGTTAGAGCAAATTACTTTGTTTATAAAATCATTGCCATCAATCTTAGAAAAAGGCAAAGAGTTATTGCAAGGTCATACATCAGAAAATAGTGATCTTATTAACGAAACACAATTAACTAATATATTTGCCTCTATTAATGCGGAAATAAGCTCGATAGGTAAATCTGTTATATCCTATTCATTATCATCAGCGAGTAGTATTTTAGAAACTATTGTCTATATATTAATTGTGCCTATTTTAATATTTTTTTTACTTTATGATAAATTTAAAATTAAGTCTTGGTTTAAAAAATTCTTCCCCGAAAAATTAGATTTATCGAAAAAAGCTTATAAAGAACTAGATATAAAAATTGGCAATTATATTAGATGCAAGTTTATTGAAATTATTATTGTTTGGGTAACATCAACATTGCTATTTGCATTGTTAGGACTTAATTATGCCCTCCTACTCGGTTTTTTATGTGGAATATCTGTCATTATTCCTTACGTTGGAGCAATTGTTGTTACTGCTCCAATTATTTTTGTAGCATTTTTTCAATGGGGAACATCTTCGATTTTTTGGTATGTTCTAATTACACATATTTTAATTCAAGTTATAGATGGCAATGTAATCGTGCCCATATTATTTTCTGATGCTGTAAATCTTCATCCAATAGCAATCCTGATATCTATATTATTTTTTGGTACAATATGGGGCTTATGGGGGGTATTCTTTGCAATACCTTTAGCAGTTTTGTTTAATACATTATTGAATATTTGGCCAAGGATAGAAATAAAAACATGAGTGTTGATAATAATATTTTTAAAGGCAGCATGGTTGCTATTGCAACACCAATGAATAATGATGGAACATTAGATTTTGACTCAATGGAAAAACTTATAGAGTTTCATATTGAAAATAAAACCGATGCAATAGTCTCAGTAGGTACAACTGGAGAATCAGCAACACTCGATTTTAATGAACATTCAGAAGTAATTAAAAAAACTTTAGAAATAGTAAATAAAAGAATACCTGTTATAGCAGGCACAGGAGCAAATTCAACTAGTGAAGCGTTAGAATTAACAAAGAAATCAAAAATTTTAGGAGCAGACGCTTGTTTACTTGTTACTCCTTATTACAATAAACCAAGCCAAAACGGTTTATATCAACATTTTATAAAAATAGCTAATGAAGTACAAATTCCGCAAATACTATATAATGTGCCAGGAAGAACTTCTGTGGACATGTTGCCTGATACAGTTTATAAACTAAGCAAACATAATAACATTATAGGCATCAAGGAAGCTTCAGGCAAGATAGGGAGATCTAAAGAATTATTAGAAAAATGCTCAGAAAATATTTCAATATTTACAGGAGATGACAAAACATCCGTGAGAGATATTTTGCTAGGCTTTAAAGGTAATATTTCTGTAACTGCAAATATTGCGCCAAAAGAGATGCATAAAATGTGTTCTTATGCATCTAATGGAAACAAAACAGAAGCAGAAAATATTAATAGCAAATTAGATATTTTACATGATAATCTATTTATAGAATCAAACCCCATACCAGTTAAATGGGCTTTACATAGAATGGGGCTAATAAACAATGGAATAAGACTGCCATTAACATGGCTTGACAAGAAATTTGAAAAAGTAGTAGAAGAGTCTCTTATTAGTGCTAGTATATTATCTGTAACACACCAATGAATTTAAAATTTATAAAATATACAATTTTCTTTTTATGCCTCTTTCTCATAGGCTGCTCATCGTTTGGTGAATATATTGCAAATATTACATCTGATGAAAGAGAAGAGGTAGTGGTATATAAAAGAAATACATCTTACGAAGACACTCAGTTTGATTTAGAAGTACCCCCAGATTTAATAAACCCACACACCACTGACATTTTAGAAATACCAGAATATGCTGGAAAAAAAGGAATAGAAATTTTCACAATAGATACAAAGTTAGATGGTATTAAAATAGTTAAGCAAGGCAGAGATTCTTTTCTTATTATTAAAAACACTGACAAGAAACTTATTTGGGAAAGTATAAATAGATTTTGGCAATCTGAAGGTTTTAAGTTAAACCAAAAAGATTATACCTTAGGCATCATGAAAACTGTCTTTCTTGAAAACCTTAGCGAGGCACAACTTGGAACTATACAAAAATATGTTGGAAGATATGTGCCGCTATTGGTTGCACCAGAGACTAGAGATAGTTTTAAAACCCGCCTTTTACTAAAGGATGAATCTATCGATATCTTAATAACCCATTATGGCAAAGAATATATGTCTGATGGAGATTCTGAGTTTAGATGGCAGAATAGACCCAGAGACCCAGAAATTGAAAGCGAGATGATTTCTAGATTATTTATTTACTTAGGTGGAGATGAAGCTAAGTCTAAAGGATACACAGTTGTTAAATCAACAGGAGCAAGAAATCGCGCCAGTCTAAATATAGATGAATATGGAATACATACATTGTTTATTGCAGATATTTATGAAAGAGTTTGGCCACAAACAATTAAATCTTTAGAAACTATAGGCATTAGAATTTTAAGCGCCAAGGAGGGTGATGGAGTTATAAAACTATCTGCCACAGAAGTTTCTGAACCTAAGGAAGAATCTTTTTTTGATAACCTAGCATTTTGGAGTTCATCATCAGATATGGAAACTTTCAGTCTTGTATTATCATCTAATCAAGACGGAACATATATAGAAGTACAAGATGATAACTTTACAGATTTTTCTAATGTTGCCAGTCAAGAAGTTATAAGAGCGTTATATACAGAGTTTAGATAACAGATTATTCTTTTATCTGATGAATTTGTGCATATGCTGAATGATTATGTATCGATTCAAAATTTTCTGATTCTACAATATATTCAGAAATACGATCATCATTATTGAAATGTGATGCGATATCTCGAACCATATCTTCTACAAACTTTGGATTATCGTATGCTTTTTCTGTAACAAATTTTTCGTCAGGTCTTTTGAGTAAAGCATACAACTCTGAAGACGCCTCTTTTTCAACTATATCAATAATTTCTTCTATCCAAATAAATTCCTTTACTGCAACAGTGACTGTTACATGAGATCTTTGATTATGAGCGCCATAATCAGAAATTTTTTTTGAACATGGGCATAAACTAGTTACTGGTATAGTTACCTTAACTTTTAAATTAGATTCATTTTTTTTAACTTCCCCTATTAATGAAACGTTATAATCTAAAAGACTTTGCACTTTAGAAACTGGAGCCGTTTTTTTTATAAAATAAGGAAATGACATTTCTACATGTCCAGATTCTGCTTCCAACAGAATAAGCATTTCTCCAATCATTCTCTTAAAAATTTCTACCGTTATATAATCTTCATGGCTATTAAGTATATGAACAAATCTAGACATATGAGTACCCTTTAAATTATGAGGAAGATTTACATACATATTAAAATTAGCCACTGTTGTTTGTTTTTTTCCACACCTTTGTTTAATAATCATGGGGTGCAATATATCTTTTATCCCTACTTTATTAATTGGCAGATTTCTAGTATCAGCTAACCCTTGAGTGTCTGGTAATGCATTATTTTTTTCAATCTCATTAATAATTTTTTTGTTAGTAGCCATTATAGTTATTCCGAATATGTCACTGCAGACCTATCATTCTCCCATAATTTTATTGATTTTATAACAATATCTTTTTTAACCAATATTTTTGAAAGCTCACAATATAAATATTTTGCTATATTTTCGGCAGTGGGGTTCATTTTTTTAAACGGTTTTAAATCATTTAAAAATTGATGATCTAGTTTACTCACTATATTGTTAGTTAATTTTTTTATTTCTTTAAAATCTATAATCATACCAATATTATCAAGTTTATTTCCGCAAACTTCAACTTCAACCTTCCAATTATGTCCATGCATTTGCTTACAAGGACCTTTATGGCCATTTAAAACATGAGCTGATGAGAACTCTACAAAAGTTGTTAAAGTATAAATTTCCTATTCCTAGCTATGTGGCTTCTTTATTAGTTTCTGTTAAATAATCAATATAATCATTAGTAGTATTAATTATACCATTATAATCTAACCCTATTTCTTCCAAAATATCATTTTGATTACCATGAGGAATTGTTTTATCTGGAATTCCTATATTTTTAACTTTTACATTAAAACCATATTTTAAAATTACTTCATTCACAGCAGATCCAGCACCGCCTAATACAACATTATCTTCAATAGTGAAAATATACTCATAATTCGAACATATATTAATTATCATTTTTTCATCAATAGGTTTGACAAACCTCATATCAACCACAGTAGCATTATTTTTATTTGCTACTTGAAGGATAGTATTTAATAATGTCCCGAATACAAGATATGCTATCTTATCACCCTTTCTAATCATTCTACTTTCACCGATTTTAATTTCTTCATTAATATTTAAGTTAAAATCTAAGCCCAATGTATAACCTCTTGGATATCTTACGGCAGCAAGACCTTTGTGATTAAACCCAGTTGTTAACATATTGCACATTTCTTGTTCATCTGAAGGTGTCATAATAACTACTTTTGGAAGTATCCTAAGAAAAGATAAATCATAAATACCTTGGTGTGTTTCACCATCTGCTCCTACTATACCAGCTCTATCTATTGCCAATAGAATATCTAAATCTTGTACAACCACATCGTGAATTACTTGATCATAAGCTCTCTGCAGAAAGGTTGAATAAATAGCAACTATTGGCTTAATCCCTCCGCATGATAAACCGCAAGCAAATGTTATTGCGTGTTGTTCAGCAATACCAACATCAAAATATCTTTCAGGATATTTCTTCTCAAATTCTACAAGCCCAGACCCTTCTCTCATTGCAGGTGTAATTGCCACAAGTTTCTTATTTTTCATTGCCATTTCATCTATCCATTTACTAAATATTTGTGTATATGTAAGTTTATTTAAAACCTTTTTACTTTCAGAAATACCTGTTTTTGCGTTAAAGGGTGTTACGCCATGAAATGTTATAGGGTTTTGTTCTGCTAACTTATAACCTTTGCCTTTTTTTGTAAGAATATGAAGTATTTTAGGACCAGACTTATCTCGTAAATTTTTTAAAATATCTACCAAATTTAGTACATCATGCCCATCCACGGGACCATAATATCTAAACCCTAATTCTTCAAATAATAAACCAGGCGTTATTAAACTTTTAGCTTGCCCTTCAAATTTTTTAGCAATATCTTTAATTGTTTGTATTTTACCTAAAACTTTCTCCCCGCTTTTCTTTATTGACGAAAATGTTTTGCTTGTTAGCATTCTTGTTAAATATTTATGCATAGCACCAACATTTGGCGAGATTGACATTTCATTATCATTTATAATTACTAAAATATTTGATTTAATATCCCCAGCATGACTTAATGCTTCGAATGCCATACCAGCAGTTAATCCTCCATCACCAATTATGGCTACAACTTTATTATCTATATTATTTATTTTTGAAGAAACTTCATAACCAATTGCAGCACTTATTGAGGTGCTAGAATGACCAGCTCCAAAAGCATCGTATTCGCTTTCGTCTCTTTTTAAAAAACCTGAGAGACCATTTTTTTTTCTTAATGATGACATAAACTCTTTTCTACCAGTTAATATTTTATGTGGATAACATTGGTGTCCAATATCCCATACAAGCTTGTCTTCAGGAGTGTTAAAAATATAGTGTAGAGCTATCGTTAATTCTACTGTACCTAACCCCGCAGCGAGATGACCTCCTGTTTTTGATACAGATTCTATAAGAAACTCTCTTAATTCTTTTGCTAATGTTTGTAATTGGCCATAATCAAGCTTTTTAAGGTCTGACGGATAAATAATTTTATCTAATAATGTATAATCCATTTTAATTACTTCGTTATTTGTTTTATTTTTTGTTCAGCTTCTTCTAATGTCTTTTGACATTTTTTAGACAACTCTATACCTTTTTGGTATTTCATTATCATTTCATCTAAACTAAGATCTTTAGACTCAATATCTTCTAAGATTTTCTGCATCATTTTAAGATCATCTTCAAAAGTAGATAGATTATTTTTAACTTTCTTGCTCATAACAATATAATACTATTTTTTTGTTACCTTTACATTCTTTACAAAATTATTTGATATTTCCACTATTTCAAATAAATAACCTTCGCTGTCGAAGGTTTCTCCTTGTGTTGGAATGTTTTCAAGACATTCAAGAATATAGCCATTAATTGTTTTTGCAGCTGTTTCAGGAATTTCCCAGTCTAGAGATTTATTTATTTCCCTTATTTGTATAGTTCCATCAATAATGTATGTTTGTGAATTTATTTTAATAATGCCATCATTTTTGGCATTTTCATCAAAGTCTCCAACGATTTCTTCAAGTATATCATCAAGAGTTACCACTCCTTTGACATCACCATATTCATCTACAACAAACCCTATTCTTTTTTTTTGTTTTTTGAAGTTTATAAGTTGGCTAGTTAATGAAGTATCTTCGGGTATAAAATAGGGTGGGCTGATTTGTTCTAATATATTCTCTTTAGTCATTTTATTTTCAACCAATATATCAATCACTTTTCTTTTATGTAAGAACCCTAGAAGTTTATTTAACTCTTTTTTATAAATAGGTATTCTAGTATGTTTGCAATTTAATATTTTTTTAGATATTTTTCTAAGATCATCTTCAATATCTACTGCAACGAGTTCGTTTCTAGGTATCATGGCATCTTCAACTTTTACTTTTTCTAGATCAATCATATTCACTATCATATCTTCATGATTTTTTGGTATTCTGTGACTAGACTCCTTCACAATTAATTTTATTTCATCTTTTGTTAATAATTCTTGATTAATTTTTTCTGTTTTAATGCCAAACATCCTTAGAATAATTTTTGATATAAAATTTATCAGAATTACGATCGGATAAAAAATTTTCATAAGAGGATAAAGCAGCAACGAAACAGGATATGCAATCTTATCAGCATAAAGTGCCGCAAATGTTTTTGGTGTTACCTCAGCAAATATTAGTATTATAATCGTGAGTACAACTACTGAAATTGCCACTCCTGCTTCACCATAAATTTTTATTGCTATTAGCGTGCTAATTGCAGAAGCAAGTATATTGACAAAATTATTTAAAAGAAGGATTAACCCCAATGTTTTCTCAGGATTTGTAACTAAGAAATTAACTTTATTTGCAGAACTATCTCCAAGCTTATGCTTATGCTTGAGCTTATAACGATTAACACTCATGAGAGATGTTTCTGCTCCCGAAAAAAAAGCCGATAACAATAGGAGTATAAACAATACAAAAAACAAGCTTTCTAAATCAAAATTTATCATTACTAAAATCTATATTCATTAAGTGTTACATAAAAAATATCTTTGTTCCAAGATATGCTATAAATAAAAATATCATACCACCAAGAGCTAAATTTGTAGCTTGCTTACCTCTTACGCCAGAAGAAAATTTTTTGAAAAGAAGATAAGAATACGTTACCCATGCAATAATAGAGAAAGTTATTTTTTGTAATAAGTTTTGATTGCCATCTAATATAACAAAGGGAGAGCCGCTTAAAAGTGAAAGTGTAAGCAGTATAAATCCAAGTATTATAAGTTCAAACATAACTTTTTCCATTTTCTCTATGGATGGAAGAATATTATTTAGAGATGAATTTTGAATATTCTTTAATTTATATTCTTGATGTTTTAAAAGAATAGCTTGTATGGCCGCAAGACCAAGAAAACCATAAGATACAATTGAGACAACTATATGTAGAATTAAACTATTATCTATTTTTATTTGCTCTTTTTCAAAATTAAAAAACAGTGTAAGTAAAATAGAACCTATAGTTAATGGGAAAAGAATTACACCTAAGTGTTTTATAGGCTTTGTAAACATAAACAAAAAGAATAGATAGTTCAGAATAAGGGAGGTTACTAGTAAAGCTATTGTAAAATTTATCTTCATAGAATGAGATGAGGCAAGATCATACGCATATATGCTTGTTAGAATGATGCTTAATAACAAAACTATGCAAAATAATGTTTGTGTAAATTTTTGATTAAATTGCATAAGCATATTTTTTATACTTAACGTTGATAAAATATAACCAGTTATTGATAGAGAGGCCAATAGTTCCATTTTTAAATTACAGGTTTCCCGTGATAATATAATCCATTCCTAGATTTTAGATATAACTTCCATTAGTTTTTGTTTATTTATTATGATAATAGCAAATTTTCTTGGTAAAAATAGCAAGATATTCAATAAAAATCCTTTTTGATGGGAAAATTACTAACTAGAAAGTTTAACTAGTGATATAATTAGCTGTTTTCCAACTAAGGAGAGTAATTAAAGTATGGTGAGAATTAGATTATCAAGAGGTGGAGCTAAAAAAAAGCCCTACTATCATATAGTTGTAATGGATAAAAGGCAGCGTCGAGATGGTAGATGTTTAGAAAGAATAGGTAGCTATGACCCAAATCTTGAGACAGATGATAGAATAAACTTAGATTTAGAAAGACTAGACTATTGGGTTTCTAAGGGAGCTCAAATAAGTGATAGAGTGAAATACCTTAAAGAATATTCTCAAGATAAAGATAATTTAAAAAATAGAGAGAAAATAAAATTAAGCCAGCTTGAAAAGTTAAAGAAAAAAAGATTTGCTAAAAAAGAAGAAGTAAAAGCTGAAGAACCAGCTAAAGAAGAAGTAAAAGCTGAAGAACCAGCTAAAGAAGAAGTAAAAGCTGAAGAACCAGCTACACCTGAAGCACCAGCTGAAGAACCAGCTAAAGAAGAAGTAAAAGCTGAAGAACCAGCTAAAGAAGAA
>CAJWJQ010000028.1:0-15409 GCA_913041905.1 uncultured Gammaproteobacteria bacterium | reverse complement strand
GCTTTAAATAAAATAGGCAGAATAAACTTTTGGAAAATATCCATAAAACCTGGGAGACCTCTTGCTTATGGAAAAATTGGCAAATCATTCTTTTTTGGATTACCAGGCAATCCTGTATCAGCTGCAGTTACATTTGAATTATTTGTGCTACCAGCTATTAATAAAATTCTTGGTTTAAAACAAAAAACTAAAATAATAATAAAAGCTAAAACTGTTTCAGAAATAAGAAAAAAGAAAGGTAGGGTTGAATATAAAAGAGCATGTCTTATACAAAATCAAAAAGGTAGTTTTGTTAAAATTTCTGGTCTGCAAGGTTCAAATATTTTAACTTCTCTATCAAAGGCAAATTGTTATATAAGACTTGTATCAAATGTAAGTGTTATAAAGAAAGATTCGGTTGTTGATGTTATCCCATTTAGCGAAGAAATATGAAAAATAAAATTTATGAGGGAATTGGGTTTATAAAAAATATATTAATATGCCTTTATGATTTAATGCTTTTATTTTCTGTTCTATTTTTCTTAACTATTCCTATATTGTTATTTTCAGATGGTGCCGCAATAACGAATAGTACATTTTATCAAATTTATCTTTTTATAATAATAGTTACATATTATTCTTGGTTCTGGATTAATCATGGTCAAACACTTGGAATGAAAAGTTGGAGAACTTACCTTGTTAATGTTCAAGCTAATGACAAAATATCTATTAGTCAATGTCTATTACGAATTATATTTGCGCTAGTAGGCGGTCATCTATTATTATTATTTAGCAAAAAATCACTTCAAGATGTTATATCTAAAACTAGAATAGTGAAGAAAAATAATTATCGCAACCCAGCTTCTAACTGATATTCATATAAATATTTTCCTACTATTACAAAGACTAAATGTGGCAATAAAACATTTATAAATGGCGTTAACCCTATTAGCATGCCAATATTTGGCAAGATTGAAGAAATAATAAAAAATGATATTCCTATAAATACACCTATAACAATTCTCTTGCTCGCATTTGTTGACCTAAGCTTTCCAAATATAAATGGCATCGCTAAAAATAACATTATTACTGTAGAAAGAGGTTTAAATATTTTTTCCCAAAATATTTTTTTTTGTATACTGCTGTCTAGATTATTCTTTTCAAGATATCTAATGTTTTTTTCAACATTCCGCAATGATATATTGTAGGACTTTTGTGTTTTAATAGAAATAAGATTCTTGTCAATAAAATTGTTTAACGTCTGTTCTGCATGATATTTTTTAATTATAGGATAAGAGTCTAAAAAAATTTCAGTTATATTTTCAAGAGACCATTCATTATTATCTGCATAAGCTTTTTTAATATATTTTACAGATATTAATTTATCGTTTTTATCATAATCATACATTGTAATACCTTGTAAATGTGAATCAGAATATATTTCATCAATTTTTATAAAAGTAGATTTATCCTTAAACCAAATGCCATTATTATGGAATATTATTTTTTTATTTAAAGCAAGATTTTTTTTCCTCTCTGCTTTGCTACTATATTTTGGTATTATAGAATCAGTAACATAGTAAAAAATACAAGAAAATAGAAATACCTGTATTATTATAATTGAAATAATTTTAGTTACAGAAATACCAGCTGACTGCATCGAGACGAACTCCATATCTGAGGCCATAGCACCCAATGATAGCATTGCTCCTATTAAAACAGCGTATGGATACATGATATCGATACTTTTTGGAATATTTAAAATAATGTATTTTAAAATAGTAGTTAAATCATACCTGCCTTGATCTAAATATTTAATCTCAGCTGTAAAAGAGAAAAAAGTTTCTATGGAAACAAGTACAACTATACTGACAAACAGTCCTAGTAAAAATCTCTTAAATAAATAAAAAGGTATAATCATTAGCTTCTACTGGGTATTTTATTCATATCATTTGTATAAATAAGAAAAATTACAATAGCTACCATTACATGGACCCACCATGTGCCAAAAAATATTGGGGTATGATTTAATAAATATAGTTTTTTAGCTATAGATATTAATATGAAATATATAAAATAAACCATGGCGCCAAAAAATATTTTATTATACCTGCCTTTTCTTGGTGAAGAATAACTCAATGGGATAGCTATAAACCCTAATAATAGAGTTGCAATTGGCAATAATAGCCTTGATTGTAATTCTGCAGATGATTCAATGTTTTCACTCCGAAATAACTCTATCGTACTCATGGAGTCGAATTTAGTATTATAAAATTTAGGTATATCTTGTCCTAGTTGTATGCCATGCTCTTTGTATACAGTTTTTCTTGTTGTTGTATACATAGGGGAAATTACTTCGCTTATGATACCTTCTTTCATTAATAAATATTTTCTATTATGCTCATCTGTATAATACGAGGCAGTTTTTGAGTTTTCTACAGTGTTTGTGTCACTTCCTATTGAACTAAAAAATATTTTGTTAAGGCGTCCTTTTTTGATGCTTTCCACAAAAAATGTTGCTCTTCCATTCTGCGATGAAGCAAATCTTCCTGGGTTAATCTCTTCTATCCTCTCTTCACTATTTAACCTATGTTCTAACTGATACCTATACTCAGTTGCTGACGGTGTTATATATAAAGAAAATAGTCCAACTAAAAATGCTGCTGGAAGTATTACATTAGAAATGATCTTAGCTAAATTTTTAGGTGATTGTCCTGACGAAGATATAACGGCCATCTCATTACTGTTATAGAATCTACCCAATGAGAGAATTATACCAAAAAACAGACTTATTGGTATTAGATAGATGGAGTATTGGGTTATTTTTATAATTATTATAGGAAATAACAAATATGAAGGGAAGTTTCCCAAAGATGCCTCTTCAATAAGCCTAAGCATCGTATTTGCAGATAATATAATCATAAAAATGCCAAAAACTGCTAGGGTAGAACCTACAATTTCCTTAATAAGATATTTATCGAGAATTTTCATTAATAATATATTTATCTAATTTTAACAAGTTTTAAAAAAAATGTTAATCTAGTGTATGTTTTCATAAAATAATTGATAGGCGGATATATGGATTATAAATACTCAAAATCAAACAAAAGCACCAAAGATGTCGATATGCACTTAATTGGCGTATTTGATAATAAGCAAATAACCCATTTAGATAAATGGGTATCAAAATCTACCCATAATTTAATAAAAAGAATTTTTACAAATAATAATTTTGCTGGAAAATTGGGAGATTATAGATCTTTTGATGATTTAGAGAATAATGTTCAAATATTATTGTTCGGCTTGGGAAATAAGACGAAATTTAATCCCATTATCTTTAATAAGGTGATAGGAGGAATAATAAAAAAAGTTATAAAAACGAAGACAAAAACCCTTTCTATAAATACAGAAAATATTATTTCTAGTAAAACTAAAACATCTTATGAAATGTTAATTACTGCAATAGAAAATGCAAAATATAAATATTTACACAAAAAAGAAAAAGAAATAATAAGCTTAAAAACATGCGTTTTATCTTCTAAATCCACTATAAATATAAAAAAATTTAGTGAATATATTAAAATTGGAAAAGCCTTATCTAATGGTATAAGTCTAGCAAAAGATCTTGGTAATACCCCTCCAAATATATGTACCCCATCATTTTTAAGTAATGAGGCAAAAAAATTAAAGAAAATTAATAAGTTACTAAAAGTGACGGTGATAGAAGAAAATAAAATGAAAGCTCTAGGTATGGGTGCCTTTCTTGCAGTTTCAAAAGGTAGTAAGGAGCCTGGAAAGATTGTTACGATAGAATATATGCCGGTAAAGAAAAAATCTCCAATTGTCTTAATTGGAAAGGGTATAACGTTTGATACTGGAGGCATATCTATAAAACCATCAGTAAATATGGATGAAATGAAATTTGATATGTCTGGAGCGGGAAGCGTTATAGGAACTATAAGATCTTGTGCAGAAATGAAAATTAAAACAAATATAGTTGGGGTTATTGCTTGTTCTGAAAATATGCCTGGTAGTCAAGCTACTCGACCAGGAGATGTGGTTAAGAGTATGTCAGGTATTACAATTGAAATATTAAATACTGATGCTGAAGGTAGATTGGTATTATGCGATGCAATAACTTACGCAAAAAAATATAAACCTAGATATATGATTGATATGGCTACTTTGACTGGAGCCTGTCTTGTAGGTTTAGGAAAATATCCAAGTGGTTTATTTGCGAATAACCAAGAGCTTGCAGAACTAATAAAAAAATCAGCTGAAAAAACTGGTGATAGAGTTTGGCAACTCCCGTTATATGATGATTATTTTAAAGAGTTAAAAACTAATTTTGCAGATATACAGAACATAGGCGGAAGATATGGTGGAGCAATTACTGCTGCTGCATTCTTGGCTAAATTTACAGAAGGAATAAAATGGGCACACCTTGATATTGCTGGTACAGCATGGGAAGTAGGAGAAAACAAAGGATCTACTGGAAGACCAGTGAGTTTATTAGTAGACTTTATAAGATCGAATCAATAAATTGAAAACACAAGTTCATTTTTTTATCTTGAATACATCTAATGATTTAGAAAAATCTATTTGTCAGATTATTAAGATGTACTATAAACAAAAATATAAAATTGTGGTAAAAACAAATGATAAGTCCCTCTTAAGCAATCTTGATGCTATGTTATGGACGTTTGAACAAATTAGCTTCATACCTCATTGCACTAGAGATAATTTTGACAAAGATGCTAGTGTTCTATTATGTGATAATAAATATGATTATGATGCTGACAACTACAATGTTTTATTTAACTTAAACATGGAAGAAAAAGAAAAAAGTAATGATTTTGAAATATTAATTGAAATAGTCACCCAAAATAAATCACAAAAAGATTATGCGAGAGAAAAATATAAATATTACAAAAACGATAATCTTGATATAAAATATGAGAATTTATAAATGGACATAAAATATTCACCAGATGAAATTGAGAAGAATATCTACGACAAATGGATTAAAAATAATTGTTTTGTAGCAAAAAATTTAAAATCTAATTACTCAATAGTGCTACCTCCTCCAAATGTAACTGGAACATTACATATGGGGCATGCTTTTCAACACACAATTATAGATATTTTAATTCGATATAATAGAATGTTGGGCAAAAGTGTTCTCTGGCAGCCTGGTACTGACCACGCAGGAATAGCAACACAGTTAGTTGTTGAAAATAATCTATCTCACAAAGGGATATCAAGGGATGATATCGGAAGAGAAAAACTTGTAGATGAAATTTGGAAATGGAAAGAAGAGTCTGGCAACACTATTATTAATCAAACTAAAAGATTGGGGTCATCGGCAGATTGGACCAGAAATAGATTTACTATGGATGACGGGCTAAGTGAAGCTGTAAAGAAAGTATTCATCACATTACATGATGAAAAGATTATTTATAGAGGGAATAGATTAGTTAATTGGGACATAAAATTACAAACTGCACTTTCAGACTTAGAAGTCACTAATACAGAGAAAAATGGCAAGTTGTATTATATTGATTATAATGTATTAGAATCTAATGAAAAAGTTACGGTTGCCACAACAAGACCGGAAACTCTATTTGGTGATAGTGCAATATGTATAAATCCAAGTGATTCAAGATATAAAAATCTAATAGGCAAAAAAGTAATAATTCCAATTATCAATAGAACAATACCTATTATACAAGATAAAAAAATAGATAAAGAGTTTGGAACAGGGTGTGTGAAAGTAACTCCAGCTCATGACTTTAATGACTATTTATTAGGTAAAAAACATAATTTACCATTCATTAACATTTTAAATAAAGATGGAACTTTCAATAAAAATGTTGGTAAAATTTTTGAAGGTAAAAATATACATGAATCAAGAAAAATTGTCATAAAAGAACTGGAGAAAATACGACTTCTTAATAAAGTAGAAGATCACAAAATAACACTTCCTATAGGGGAAAGGTCTGGTGAAATTATAGAGCCATTATTAACAAACCAATGGTTTATGAAAATGGATACTTTGGTAAAGCCAGCAATTAATGCTGTAAAAGAATCTAACATTAAGTTTATTCCAAAGAATTGGGAAAAAATATATTTTAACTGGCTAAATGATATAGAAGATTGGTGTATAAGCCGACAAATATGGTGGGGTCATAGAATACCTGCCTGGTATGATGAAGAGGGTAATATTTTTGTTGGTAATGATGAAAAAGAAGTTAGACAAAAAAATAAAATATCTAACGATGTTAAACTACAACAAGATAATGATGTCTTAGATACTTGGTTCTCTTCTGCTTTATGGCCATTCACGACATTGGGTTGGCCTGAAAAAACCAAAGAATTAGAACTATACTATCCAACTAGTGTTCTGGTAACAGGGTTTGATATAATCTTTTTCTGGGTTGCTAGAATGATCATGATGGGAATAAAATTTATTAAAAAAGTTCCATTTAAAGCAATTTATATACATGGCTTGGTAAGAGATTCTGAAGGTAAAAAAATGTCAAAATCAATTGGGAATGTTATAGATCCTATTGATATTATTGATGGAATTGACTTAGATTCTTTGATTAATAAAAGAACCTCTAATTTAATACAACCACACTTAAAAGAAAAAATAATTAAAAAAACTCAAGACGAATTTCCTAATGGTATAAAGCCGTATGGTGCTGATGCATTAAGGTTTTGCTTTTGCGCTTTAGCTTCAACCGGAAGAGATATAAATTTTGATTTACAAAGAATTGAAGGGTATAGAAATTTTTGCAATAAACTTTGGAATGCGTCGAGATTTGTGTATATGTCAACTGAAGGCTATGTATTTGAGGAAAAAATAAAATTTGATGAGCTTACCACGTATGAGAAATATATAATTATTAAACTGGATGAATTAGTAACAGAATATAAAAAGCATTCTACAACATATAGATTTGACCTAATGGCAGCATCTTTATATAGTTTTATATGGAATGAATATTGTGATTGGTATCTTGAAATTTCAAAAATAGAAATAGAAAAAGGAAATGAATACACTAAAAACATTCTAATATATACGCTACAAATAATTCTTAAATTATGTCATCCAATTATTCCATATATCACAGAAGAGATATGGAAAGAAATGAATAATCTAAATTATACTAATGATGCTATATTGATGAATGCAAAATTCCCATCACAACAAAAAGTATTCCATGATGAAAATATACATAATGAAGTTAGTATATTAAAAAATATTGTCAACATAATTAGAAAAACCAGAAGTGATCTCAATATACACCCAAAAACAAAGTTAGATGTATTTTGTAAAACAAACGATGATTTTGTAAAAAAAATAATTAACTGCAATGAGAATACTATTATAAATTTAGTAAAAATTAATAAATTAGAAATTAATTCAGATAATTATAATATTGAAGAATGTATAACTGTAACTCTCAAAAATTTAAAAATATTCATGCCTATAAAAAATATTATAGATATCGCTGTTGAAAAAAATAGATTAACTAAAAATCTACTAAACCTTGAAACTAACTTAATAAAAATTGAAAACAAATTAAATAATAAAGATTTTATAGAAAAAGCACCATCGAATATTATTGAGGAGAATTTAAATAAAAAAACACACTATAATAATGAAATAAAATCAGTGAAAGAACTTTTGAAAGTTTTATCTAATTAATCCGTATAGTCTTTCCATGGTTAAGCGAAAAGAGCTAAGGTCATTAGAGATAATTGCCTTAACGTCATCAGCAAGCTGGGTATAATTATGAGACTGTTTTCCTATTAAAACAATATTATCTTTTTGGTCTGCGAGACTTTTTATTGTTTTAATTTCATGTGATTTTCTAGCAATGTCTCTTTCAGTATTTAACGCAATAATCATGGCTCTTGCTCTAATTTCATTAGCCATATAAATTAATTCATCGTGAGGTACTCCATTACCCACATAAGTTACATTCCAACCAATGTTTTGAGCAACAATTATATGCATCAGAGTATCTAAATTTTCATATTCAGCTATTAAAGAGCCAATAAGCAAGCTTGGGCCTTCATCTTTTACGGATCTAAATTTTGTAGATAGGTTTGAAAGACAATTTCTAATACAAAGTTTTGCGAATTTTTCTTGAATGTATCTTATAGAACCTCTATTACACTCATCATTAATATATACATGTAGTGGTTTTAAAAATTCCATCAAAAAATCTGTAGTACTTAACATAGCTATTGCGTTAGCTAACGAAATATCTAGTTTATTAGAGTCCATTTCATGGATAGCAGTAGATGCCTCGTCAAATAGTTCCATTACAGTGCCAGTGTTTGGTCGCGCATATGAACGTGCGCTATTGGATTCATCACCCATGACTAGTTCAAATAAATCATCATAAGATAAATTTGCTATATCGCCTATTCTTCTGCCAGCATGTATTGCTCTTCTAAGCAAAGTAAGTTTCTCAATGTCATCGTCTGTATACAATCTTCTGTTTGTTTCAGTTCTTTCAGAAATAATTGCCCCATATCTTCTCTCCCATGCGCGAATAACATCAGAACTTATACCCGTTCGTCTTCCAACAACTTGAATTAGATGCCTGGGTTTTTTAGATAAATCTCCTTTCACTTTAGTCATTTTGTAATTCTATTTTTTTTGTCCATATTATTTGTACTTATATTCTCAAAATTATACATATTTGTCAATCATTTGTTCATAGTTTTATAGACAAAAATAATAAATTAAGGTTATAGTAGCAATTTGTCCATATAAATCATTGACAAAAATCTTTTGTTCAATTATTGTTAAAGACAAGATATTGACACATACTGTCGTATCTCCACCCCTTTATACTAAAGGTCGAATTCTACCCCCTTTCGACCTTTTTTTTTGGATATCTTACGGGCTGCTAAACGTTAATCAGCCATGTGATGTTTTTCATGAACGGGTTTTATTAAATAATTTGAAAAAAGAGCAATCGCTAGTAAAACAGCCATTAAAATCATCGTAGAGTTATATACTGTAGCTGAAGGGTTTATAGTACCCTCTGGAAGTATTGTCATAAGCTTAGATATCGTTACTGTTTTAGTTGATACTAATTGACTAAAATTACTTAAATCATCACCAAAAGTTTCTTTAAATTTTACAGGATCCACTTTTGACGATAACTCTATTAGCGCATTATTAACTGAGTTTGACCTAAGAGAGGTTATTGCAAGAGGTCCGAGTACTCCCGCAGTGCTCCACGCAGTTAATAGTCTACCATGAATACCTCCCACATATTTTGTTCCAAAAATATCTGCTAAATAAGCGGGTATAGTGGCAAAGCCTCCTCCATACATTGTAAATATAATCATTGTTACGGCATAAAAATAAACTAATAAAACTATATTTGGGTTTACGCTCATTTGTGAGGCTGTGTATGGTATAGATAGATATAACAAAATACCTAAGATAAAAAATATATGATATGTGTTTTTTCTGCCTATATAGTCGGACGTGCTAGCCCAAAAAAATCTACCAATCATATTAAATACACTTATCATTAAAACATATGTAGCTGTAAAAGCGCCGTCTACAATATTAGGTAGAGCTGGACTAAAAATTTCCGTCATCATAGTTTTAGCTACGCCCAATACTCCAATTCCAGCTGTAACATTAAAACACAGAACAATCCATAACATATAAAATTGAGGTGTTTTTATAGATTCATCAATATGAATGTTTTTAGTTGTTATAGGGGAGTTATTTCTTTTTATATTTTTTTCTGGACTCCATCCTTTTGGTGTCCAATTTTCAGCTGGCACTTTATAACCAAAAGAAGCAAGGCTCATTATAATAAAATATGAGATACCTAATGTTATAAAAGTCATTCCAGCTCCAGTGTCTCCACTGCCAACAACGTAGACACCCTCTTTAATAGGTTTTAGCGTATTTATAATTTCATTTTGGCCAACAACAACCACTTCTGTTAGCACACCATTTAGGTTTGCATATCTAATACCATCTATTGTTTGTAAAGCTATATTTTGTATACTTCCCAAAAAAGTAGGCGCTTGATAATAAATGTCTAACAAGAAAGATATTAAAGGTGCACCAATCATAGCTCCACCACCAAAACCCATTATAGCCATTCCAGTAGCCATACCCCTTCTATCTGGAAACCATCTAATTAATGTAGAAACTGGTGATACATAGCCTAGTCCTAAGCCACAACCTCCAAAAACCCCGTATCCTAGATACACTAACCATAATTGATGTGTAAAAATTCCAACACTACCAATTAAAAAACCGCCACCCCATAAACACGCTGCCACAAAACCAACTAATCTTGGACCAACCTCTTCTAACCATTTGCCTGCGAATGCGGCAGCTAAGCCAAGGAAAACTATTGCAACCGAAAAGATCCAAACAACATCACTTAAACTCCAGTCACCAGCTGAGCTAGTAACCACGCCTAAGGATTTTGTTAAAGCAGGATTAAACATACTCCACGCATAAACAGATCCAATGCATAAATGTATGGAGATAGATATTAGTGGCATTAACCATCTATTAAAATTACTTTTAGCAATAATGTTGCTTTTAGAAAATATTTCCATAATAATTCAAAAGTATATCTTACAATATATTTTTAAGTTGTGCTAAAATATTCTCATTTTCTAGCGTTGAGGTATCCCCTGAAATATCTTCTCCTCTAGCTAAATTTCTTAATAACCTCCGCATAATTTTACCAGACCTAGTTTTAGGCAAACTATCAGAGAATGAAATACGTTCTGGTTTTGCTATAGAACCTATTTTTTCTTTAACCCACTCTCTAAGTTCTTTAGCAAATTCTGTATTATTGTATTCAGTAAAGTTATTTTTTAGAGTAACAAATGCGTGTATTGCTTCACCTTTAATTTCATGTTGATAACTTACCACGGCAGATTCTGCAACATATTCATGCGAAACAATAGCTGATTCAATCTCCATTGTTCCTAATCTATGACCTGAAACGTTTACAACATCATCTGATCTTCCCATAATCCATATATTTCCATTATTATCTAATCTAGCTGTGTCTCCAGTTATATAATATTTATTATTATATTTTTCCCAATATGTTTGCTTATATCTTTCTTCGTCATTCCATATTCCTCTTAACATAGATGGCCAGGGCTTCCTTATAACTAGATTTCCCCCTTGATTGCGTTTATTTATGCTATTTCCATCATCATCTACTATATCAACATCAATGCCCGGAAGAGGATGGGTGCATGTTCCTGGAATTGTTTGTGTGGCGCCAGGAATAGGAGCTATCATGTTTGCTCCAGTTTCTGTTTGCCACCATGTATCCACAATAGGGCATTTTTTACCTCCAATATTTGATTGATACCAAATCCAAGCCTTGGGGTTTATTGGCTCTCCAACTGTGCCCAATAATCTCAAACTATTTAAATTATATTTTTTAGGTAAGTGTTCGCCTAATTTCATCAGGGTTCTTATTGCTGTTGGTGCCGTATAAAATATTGTTACTTTATTTGCCTCTATTATTTCCCAAAATCTATCTGCTTTAGGATATGTAGGTGCGCCGTCATAAATTAAAATAGTAGAGCCAGTTGCTAAGGGTCCGTAAACAACATAGCTATGTCCTGTTATCCAACCTATATCGGCTGTACACCAAAATAAATCATCATCTTTTAAATCAAAAACCCATTTATTAGTTAATATACAGTTAAGCAGATAACCGGCCGAACTATGGACAATACCTTTTGGTTTACCAGTTGACCCAGATGTATATAAAATAAATAATAAATCCTCAGACGACATTATCTCTGGTTCAACCACAATACTTTCTTTTGCCAAAATATCATGCCACCATAAGTCTTTATCTTTGTTAAATTTAGTGTTTTCGTTAATATTTTTATAAATTATACATTTTTCTATTGATGGGCATCCTAGACTTAATGCATGGTCTACCGTATTTTTTGCTTCTATAATTTTTCCATTTCTTTTAAAAGCATTAACAGTTATAACAATTTTTGCATTGCAATCATTTATTCTATCTTTTAAGGACTCAGATGAAAAGCCAGCAAAAACAATAGAGTGGATAACCCCAAGTCTTGCACATGCTAACATAGCTGTAATTGCCTCAGGAATTGTAGGCATATATATTATAACTCTATCACCTTTAACCAAACCTAGTTCTTTTAATGAGTGTGAAAAATTATTAACTAAAACATAAAGCTCATCATAAGTAATTACAGTTTTATTATTATCTTCTGAAATATGAATAATTGCTTTTTTATTTTTATTAATATGTCTATCCAAGCAATTTGATGATACGTTTAACTTTCCTTCCTCAAACCATCTAAAAAAAGGTGCCGAGCCTGAGCATACGGTTTTAAATTCTTCAATCCAATCTATATGTTTTTTTGCTAGTTCACCCCAAAATATATCTGGATTTTTTTTATATTGAGAATTTAACTCAAAAAGAATTTCTTTGGTTATATTTGCTTTTTTCTCAAAAGATTCGCTTGGCTTGTAACTTCTTGATTCAGTAAGCTTAGACTCTATATTTTTCATATCAAATAAATATTTTAATCTATTTGCGATTTCTCAAGTCTTTCGTGTCTTTCTTGAGCTTCAATACAAAGTGTAGCAATTGGTCTAGCTTCTAGTCTTTTTATCCCTATTGGCTCTCCGGTGTCTTCGCAGTACCCATATAAACCATCATCAACTCTTTGTAGAGCTTGATCAATTTTTATTATCAACTTCCTTTCTCTATCCCTAGTCCTTAATTCAAGTCTAAATTCTTCCTCTTGTGTGGCTGCATCATTAGGGTCAGAAAGCTTGGTCGAGTCATTTTTCATATGCTCTACTGTCTTGTCAGCTTCTCTCATTAACTGGTTTTTCCATTCTAAGAGTATTTTTTTAAAATGCTCAATTTGTTTAGCCCCCATATACTTTTCTCCTTTGCCGGGCTTATATGGTTTGAAGTTTAGAAATTTAGATAAATCGTTTTTCATATAAATATTATAGTTAATCTGATATTCTGCATCTACATAACCCTTAAGGCAAGATATTTTTTATTTATTAATTATTTTTTATTTGATTTAACTAATCCATCGTAAAATTCTACATTGAATTCCTTGAGTTTTTTAAATATTTCCTTATTCTTAACTATTTTATTATTCGAATCTCTTATAACAGAATAGCCTTTTTTTAGTATTTTCTTAGGATTGAACGATATAAGTTCGTTTGTCTTTGTTCTTATAATAGATTTTTTTTCCAAAAAATATGATTGGATTTTCTTAGTTAATTCATTATTAAATAATTTATGTTTAGAGAAACATGACGAATATTCTTGTTTAATAATATCGTTTGTTTGTTTTAACCTAACTTTATTCATTTTATTTAAAGAGCTTATTTCTCTTAGCTTATAACTCATTATTTTGAAAATATCATTATTTGCATTGCTTAAATTTATAAACATTCCATTTATTACAGATTCTGGGTTACAGCTTTTTAATTTATTCTTGTTTTCTAGAAAATTACTCTTAAGGTTATTCATCTTAAAACTTATATAGTTTTTTATGTGATTTTCTATATCATCTATTTTTTGAATTAATTCAAATTTATCTGGGCTAATATGCACAGCAGCGGCTGTAGGAGTTTCCATAGATATATCAGCAACATAATCTGCAATGGTTATATCCGGTTGATGCCCAATACCAGTAACAACTGGCAGCTTAGATTCATAAATACATCTTGCCAATAATTCATCATTAAAAGGCATTAAATCTTCAAGTGATCCACCACCCCTGATTAACATTATAAGATCTGTTAGGTCGTCGTTATTGCATTTTTCTATTTGTTTAATAATACTAGTTGAGGCTTCTTTTCCTTGAACTAGACATGGGTAGATTATAATTTCTGTTAATGGGTATCTTTCTTTCAGTTTAGAGCAAACATCACGTAATGCATGACTATCAGGAGAAGTAACTATGCTTATGCTTCTTGGAAATTCTGGCAATCGTCTACTATTTTCAAATAACCCCTCCCCTTCTAATTTTTTTCTAGTTTTTTCTATAGCTTTCTTAAGTGCTCCCTCGCCATACTCAGCTAATTCAATTACTTTAATTTGACAGTTACCATTCCCTTTATATAAATCAACATTACCTGTAATTAATACCTCTTGTGATTCAAAGTCTCTGACATTTTGTACTGATTGACCATTAAATAAAACGCAATTAATGCTAGCATTATCCTCTCTTAGACTAAAATATTGATGTCCGCTAGTAGGAATTCTTATATTAGCTATCTCTCCTTTTACGGTGACTGGGTATTGAAACTCATTTAAGATTAAACCTCTTAAAATATCGTGAATTTCATTAACTGTAAAAATTTTCATAATTGAATAATATATTTCCTATAATAGCTTTAATGTGTATAATATAGAATGGTAACTTCGAAAAAATATAGCAGAAGTAAAACACCAAACCCTGTTCATGAGGGTATAGCCTTTGACGATGTCCTATTAGTCCCACAGTATTCTGAAATATTACCGACAGATGTAAGTTTATCAACTAAGCTGACTAACTCAATAAAATTAAAAATACCAATATTGTCAGCAGCAATGGATACAGTAACCGAATCTGAAATGGCAATATCCCTTGCTAGTGAAGGAGGTATAGGAATAATACATAAAAATATGACAATTGAAGAACAAGCGCGTCAAATTAAATTTGTAAAAAAACACGAGAGCGGAGTTATAAATGATCCAGTTACAGCTAGTCCATCTATGTCTGTGAAAGAGATATATGACATCACTAAAAAATATAAAATTTCTGGAGTACCTGTTGTACAAAATAACAAATTGGTAGGAATTGTCACAAATAGAGACTTAAGATTTGTAGATAATCTTAATCTTGAAATTTCTAAAATTATGACCCCTAAGAAAAATCTTATTACTGTATATGAAGATTACTCAAAAGAAGAAGTGATAACAGCGCTTAGAAAAAATAGAATAGAAAAAATACTTATTATTAATAAAAAGTATGAATTGAAAGGCATGATAACTTTTAAAGATATACAAAAATCTACTACATATCCAAATGCCTCAAAAGATTCTAGCGGTAGCCTTATTGTTGGTGGGGCCGTCGGTACAAATAAAGAGTCTATTGGTAGAGCAGAAGCTTTAATTAGCCAAGGAGCAGATGTAATTGTAATAGACACGGCTCATGGACATTCAAAACTTGTTATAAAGATGTTAAAGCATTTAAAGAAAAACTTTAAAACTCAACAAATAATTGCTGGCAACATAGCAACAGAAGAAGCGGCTAATGATCTAATTAAAGCTGGTGCTGATGCTATTAAAGTGGGTATTGGCCCAGGATCAATATGCACCACAAGGGTAGTTGCTGG
>CAJWJQ010000027.1:0-16072 GCA_913041905.1 uncultured Gammaproteobacteria bacterium | reverse complement strand
CAAAGAGTTACGTATAGCGGTTTATAAAATTATGAGTAAAATTATTCTTACAAGATTTATTATAGAGCCAAAAATATTTTGGAAAATATTTTTTAGCTTAGGGTTTATTATTTTAGTTGGGTTTTTATGTTCGCATTATATGGAAACAGAAGGTCATCATGTTACTGGCATGAATAATCAAATCATTTGGGGGCTTCCGCATATTTTTGCTGTTTTACTTATTGTTATTGCATCAGGTGTATTGAATATCGCATCTATTTCATCTGTATTTGATAAAAAACTATATAAACCACTCGCGCCTTTGTCAGCCTTGTTTGCTATAGCTTTTCTTATTTCAGGACTTGCTATATTAGTATTGGATTTAGGAAGGCCAGATAGATTAATTGTTGCAATGACAACTTACAATTTTAAATCAATCTTTGCGTGGAATATTTTTTTATATTCAGGATTTGCAGCAGTGCTTGTCATATATATATGGACAATGTTAGATCGTACGGTTAATAGATTTTCAAGATATACAGGTATTTTTGCTTTTGCATGGAGGATTATCTTAACAACTGGTACTGGATCAATATTTGGATTTCTTATAGCAAGAGAAGCATATGGAACAGCAATACTTGCTCCATTATTTATAATAATGTCGTTACTTTATGGAACTGTTGTTTATTATTTAATATTAAAAATAATAAATTATTATCAAAAAACACTTATGTCTGAAGAAATTATTGAAAATTTAAAAAAATTAACCATTATGTTTCTTTTTGCTAATTTATATTTTTTACTTTTATATCATTTAACGAATATGTATATAACAAAACATCTAGAGTTTGAAAAATTTATTTTATTAAATGGGGGAATATATACTCTAGCTTTTTGGCTTGGACAGTTTTTAATTGGTCTAATTTTACCGTTGATATTACTTTTGAAGGAAAAGCAAGCCAGCCATAAATCATTAATCCTATCATCAATTTTAATTTTAATAGGAAGCTTCAAAGCCATATATGTCATTATTATTGGTGGGCAAGCATATCCTTTAACAATTTTTACTGATTATAAAATAGTTAACTCTACATTCTATGACAATGTTGTACATTCATACATACCATCAATTTATGAATTTGGACTAGGTATTGGAGGGGTTGCTCTTGCATTAATTATAATACTAATAGCTATTGCTAATTTAAATTTTTTACCTTCACAAATATCTACCACTAAAACTATAAATAAAAAATAGCGGATTTTATTTTGAGTTCCTATATTATTGCATCTACAAAAAAATCTTCTGGGAAAACAATTATTAGCGTTGGAATATCTGCCACTTTACACAATATTAATAAAAATGTTTCAACATTTAAAAAAGGACCAGATTATATAGATCCAATATGGTTATCTTTAGCCTCAAAGAAGAATTGTTATAATCTTGATTTCTATACGATGACAAAAAACGAGATTAAGAAACTTTTTTTATCTAAATCATCTAAGTCTGAAGTAACTATCGTAGAAGCTAATAAAGGGTTATTTGATGGTTTGAGCTTAGATGGAAGTGACAGCAATGCTGCTCTTGCAAAATTTTTGAATCTAAGAGTTCTATTAGTTTTAGATTGTAGTGGAACAACAAGGGGCATAGTCCCCCTTATTGAAGGTTATAAATCTTTTGATAATAAAATCAAATACAAGGGTTTAATTTTGAATAATATTAGTGGAACTAGGCATGAAGAGAAAATATTGAAAGCTATTAATTTTTATACAGATTTTAAAGTTATAGGCTCAGTTTGGAAAGATCCCAAGTTAAAAATATTTGAACAACATTTAGGTCTTCAGCCCGCATTTATTAAAAAAGATGCTAATAAAATTATCAAAAATATACACTCAGTTATTAAGTCATCCGTTGATATTAAATCTTTATATAACAAATCTACAATTAAAGAAAAAAAAGTTATTCCGATAATTAAACAATCTTCAAAATATTCACACTTATCGATAGGCATTGCCCGTGACGAAGCTTTTGGTTTTTATTATCCAGATGATTTAGAAGCATTGGTTAATCTAGGTGTAAAAATCAAATACTTTAATACATTGAAAGATCCTAAGCTACCAAATGTTGATGCAGTATTTATTGGCGGTGGATTTCCAGAATTAATGGCAAGCAGGCTTAGTAAAAATACTAAAATGATGAAATCAATAAAAAATTTTATAGAGTTAGATAAGCCAGCATATGTAGAGTGCGGAGGCCTTATGTATTTGTCTAAAGTCATTAAATTTAAGTCGAAATCATATAAAATGTCAGGTGTGCTTGACGGTACAATATCCGTCAAACAAAAACCTATTGGTAGAGGGTATGTTAATTTAAAAACTACTAGCAAACATCCTTGGATGGTAAAGTCTAAAAGCATCTTCTGCCATGAGTTTCATTATTCAGATATTTCACTTAAAAAAAATAAATATGTATTTGCTTACAAAACACTAAGAGGACATGGAATTAATGGAAAATATGATGGAATTTTGTATAAGAATTTGCTCGCCTCATATAGTCATATGAGAGATACCAAACAGTCTAGATGGATTGAAAATTTTTTAAGGTTTATTAATAAAAAAATATAATGAAACAAAAACAAATATTTGAAATAACAGATGAAGCGGCATCACAAATTATTAAAGCATCTGGATTAGCTGATTCTAAGGATTGGCCATTAAGGATTGCGGTAAATGTTGATAAGGGTAAATTCAATTATTTAATGGGTTTTGATAAATCTAAAGAAGAGGACTTAAGATTAACGATTAAGAATATTGATATTATAATTTCGCCAGATTCAATGATTAACCTAAAAAATTGCAAGTTAGATTATGTTGAATTAGAGAAAGACAAGCATGAATTTATATTTTTAAACCCTAACGACCCATCTTATAAATCGCCTGATGATAATTTAGATGACAATGTAACTCACGATCTATAAATTTCTAAATTCTTTTGGGACACTGAAAGCAATATCTTCTTTTACTATTTCTTGTCCAAAATCTTCTATTATTGCACCATTATCCGTTAGATATTTTAATATATCATCAAATAATATTTTTGGGGCAGAGGCTCCAGCAGTTACCCCTATAACTTTTTTATCTTCTAATGTTTTGAGGTTTATATCATTTTTATCATCAACTAACATGGAAGGAATATCATTTTTTATAGCAAGCTCAGCCAATCTTTTCGAATTAGAACTATTTTGAGAGCCTATAACTAATAGATAATCACAGTAATTTAGTATTGATTTAACTGCGTCTTGTCTATTCTGTGTTGCATAACATATATCATCTTTTGCAGGCCCTTTTATTTTTGGATATTTTTTAATCAGTACTTCAATAATTTTTTTTGCATCATCAATTGATAAAGTTGTTTGTGTAACATATGCAAGATTTGGATTAGTTATATTTATCTTTTCTACATCTTTTATATTTTCAACCAAATGTATTTTACCAGTATCGGATTTATATTGACCCATAGTTCCCTCTATTTCAGGATGACCATTATGGCCAATTAAAACTACATCAACACCAAGTTTTGCAAATTTGTGTACTTCTATATGAACTTTTGTTACAAGCGGGCAAGTTGCATCAAAAATTTTTAAATTTTTTGATTTTGCAATTTCCTTTACTTGCATTGACACGCCATGGGCGCTATAAATTAATATTGAATTTCTTGGTACTTCATTTATATTTTCTATAAACATAACCCCTCTGTCTTTAAAATTAGCAATAATAAATTTGTTATGAACAACTTCGTGTTTAACATATATTGGAGAATCAAATGATTTTATTGCTTTGTCTAAAATTTCTACAGCTCTTTCCACCCCTGCACAAAACCCTCTTGGTGTTGCAAGAATTATCTTAGTATTTGAGAGTATATTATTCATGTATTTGTATAATTTTTACTTTAAATTTTATTGTAATACCCGAGAGCGGGTGATTTAAATCTAAAACTACATCTCCATTATTTATCTTTTTAATAATAGCAAAGGTGGTACTGGTTTTACCATTTTTTTCTTTGGCATCTACTTCAATAATATTATTTAATTTTATCATATCTTTATTAGGGAAAAATGATTTGGGAATAGTTTTAGATTTTTTTATATCTTTTATACCAAAAGCGTCTTGAGGCTCTAATATCAAAGTTTGTTCTACATCTTCTTCTAGACCATATAAAGTAATTTCTAATTTTTGTGGTATTGTCCCATCGCCAATTTTAAATTTTACAGGATTCTTATCAAAAGTTGATTCAAACTCAAAATCATTAGTATTTGATATTGAATAATGTAAAGAAATTGTAGAATTAAATTTTATAATTTTTTTCATCTTGTGTAAAAAAATATTCAAATAAAATCATTGCCAATGCAACGCTAATAAAACTATCAGCAAGATTAAAAACCCCAGGGAAATATATATCTTTGTAATGAATGATAATAAAATCAAAAACTTTATTATCAATTATTCTGTCAACAAAATTTCCCAACCCCCCGCCTATTAGGAAAGACCACGCAATAATTAAATAATTATTTAATCTAGGTAAAATATGAATAAAAATATATATAAGATATAAAATAATAATTGTTAAAACAAATAAAATAAAATAATTTATAAAAATTGAATTTGAGTGAGCAATACTAAATATTATTCCCTTGTTATAGGTTTTTTCTAAAATCATGTAATCATTTAATATTAAGTGCGTCTGATTTTTTAAAATATCTTGAACATAAATTTTAGAAAAGTAATCTATACAAACTACTGAAAATATTATAAATAATGGAAAAAGCCTCATTAGCCTAAAGTTCTTATTTCGCTTTGCTCAAATATATTTGCATAACACCTAGAACATAATTTTTTATGGTCTTTTATTTTACCAACAGTCTCGTTCTTGTGCCAACATCTGTCGCATTTCTCGTTTATATTTTTTTCAACCACAATGTCAACATCTTCCACACTATCAGATTGTATTAATTTACAATCAGATGATATGAATATAAATTTTAATTCATCTTTAAAATCTTTTAATAGAGTAAAAGTTTTTGTATTTGCATGCAATATAATTGTCGCATCTAGAGACGACCCTATTAAATTCTGGTTTCTCGCATCATCTAATTTTTTATATATTTTTAATCTTATATTAAACAACATATCTGCAATAGATAATTCCTTTTGACTAATTTTTACATTATAAGCAGGCCAATTTTCTAATAGTACTGATTTATGCTTAGTATTTGGAATAAATTTATAAATTTCTTCAGCCGTAAAAGAAAGTATGGGAGCAACGCAGGAATTTAAAATATTTAGTATTTTATAACATGTAGTCTGACATGATCTTCTTGCTATTCCATTTTGTTTTGATGTATATAATCTATCCTTAATTATATCTAAATAATATCCGCCAAGATGTATTGTACAAAAATTTTGTATATCTTGCATGATTTGATGAAACTTATATTCTTCATAATTTTTTTGTATATTTTTTTGTAGTGTGATTGTTTCATTTAGAATCCATCTATCTAATATAGCCATATCCGAATCATTAATTGCATCGTCATTAAAATTAAAATCACTTATATTTGATAACAAAAATTTCATTGTATTTCTTATACGGCGATATGACTCGGTTGCTCTAGTCAGAATTTCATCAGATATATGCATTTCTTTTGTATAATCTGTTGTGGCTACCCAAAGACGAAGAATGTCAGAGCCCTTGCTTTTTATTATATCTTGAGGAGAAATAACATTTCCTTGAGACTTAGACATTTTTTGACCTTCAGCATCTACAACAAAGCCATGAGTTAACACTGTTTTATACGGAGGCTTATTATTTATTGCTATCGATGTTATTAGAGAAGACTGAAACCAACCTCTATGTTGATCTGATCCCTCTAAATATAAATCTGCCATTTGACCCATATTTCTTTCTTTAAGTACAGACATGTGAGTAACGCCAGAATCAAACCATACATCTAAAGTATCGGTAATAACATGATACTTATCTTTATCCTTATCAAGGAGTTTGCTTTTATCATAATCAAACCAACCTTCTATATTATCTTTTCTGATAATTTCTATTGCTTTTTTTAAAATATTATTTGTATCAGGATGAAGCTCATCATTTTCCTTGTTAATAAATAATGGTATTGGAACCCCCCAAAATCTTTGTCTTGAGATACACCAGTCTGGCCTATTTGCAATCATTTTTTTAATTCTTTCGTACCCCCATCTTGGCACCCAATTAACTTTATCAATAGAATCAGTAACTTTTTTTCTTAAGTTATTTTTATCCATACTTATAAACCATTGAGGAGTTGCCCTAAAAATTAACGGAGTTTTAAATCTCCAACAATGAGGATAACTATGAGTATATTTTTGATGACTAAGTAATCTATCATTTTCTTTCAATTTATCCATAATAGGTTCATTAGCCTTTCTAACATGAATACCTCCAAAAAATTCAAGTGATTTAAGAAAAACTCCTTTATCATCTACGGGATTAAATATTTCTAGATTATTTTTTATACCAGATATATAATCATCTTGCCCATGACCAGGTGCGATATGCACTAATCCAGTTCCAGCGTCTGTTGTAACATGATCAGCTTCTATTATAGGTACATTTAAATTATAAAATGGGTGTTCAGCATTAAAATTTAACAAATCTTCCCCTTTAATTCTTTTGATAACTTTAGAATTTTTAACTTTAAGACTTTCTATAAGCGAATCAATTAAATCTTCAGCTATTATTAATGTCTTACCATTCATTTCTATTAACACATAATCAATATCTTGATTGATAGCTATTGCTCGATTAGCTGGCAAGGTCCATGGAGTAGTTGTCCATATAACTAAATAAATATCTTCATTAAAATTATTTATACTTATATTTTTTACAAAAGAAGAACTATTTATAAGTTTAAATAAAACATATATAGAATCTGATGTTATTTCATGATACTCAACTTCTGCTTCTGCAAGAGCAGACTCTGACTCTATGCACCAATGGACTGGCTTAGATCCAAAGTATATATGATTATTTGATAAGATTTTGGATAAGCTTTCAACTATAGATGCCTCAAAATTATTTTCCATACTCAAGTATGGATTTTGCCAATCAGCTGATATACCAAGCCTTATAAAATCGCTTTTTTGTTTTTCTATTTGTTTGGCGGCATAGTCTCTACATGCTTTCCTAAAAGCATTTTTATCATCTTTAAATTTTGATTTGCCAAATTTTTTTTCAATCACCAATTCTATGGGTAATCCATGACAATCCCAACCCGGTACAAATGGCGCATCAAATCCTGACATAGTTTTACTTTTCACTACTATATCTTTTAAAACTTTATTAACAGCATGCCCAATATGTATGTCTCCATTTGCATAGGGAGGACCATCATGTAGTATAAACTTCTTATAACCTTCTCGCTCATTCCTGATTTCATCATATAAATTTATATCATTCCAAAACTTCAGAATTTCAGGCTCCTTGTTAGGTAAGTTGGCCTTCATTGGAAATTTAGTTGAAGGCAAATTTAAGGTTTCTTTATAGTCCATTTATTTTATTAAGTATTTGAATAGCTTTTTTATAATCTTCATTCATTTGTGTTTTTAAATCATTTTCATTTTTAAACTTTATTTGTTCTCTAATCTTTTCTATAAAATAAACTTTTAGATTTTTTTTATATATGTCTGAATCAAAATCAAATATAAAAACTTCGAGGACATCATTTTTCCCTAAAAATGTAGGTTTATTTCCTATGCTTGCTAAACCGTGATGTTTATCCTTGTCATCAATCGATACCTCAACCAAAAATATACCATTTATTGGGTAAGATTTATATATCTCAATATTCGCAGTTGGATAGCCAAGTTTACGTCCACGTTTTTCACCATCCATTACTGCTCCAGAAATTACAAAAGGTTTTCTTAGGAGTTGATTTGCTTTATTAATTTTACCATCAATGAGTAATTTCCTTATATAAGAACTACCTATTTTATTATTATCAATAGACAATATATCTATTTTGAATAATAAAAATTTTTTTTGATGATATTGATTTAACAATTTCAAATCACCCTTTCTTTTATAGCCAAATCTAAATTCTTCCCCTATAGTAATTATCTTTGTATTTAGTTTTTTTAATAAAATATCAAAAATAAAATCATTCGCTTCTATCTGAGAGAATTCTTTAGTAAATGGTAGCAGTATGATTTGTTTAATACCTAATTCATTAAAAGCATCAATTTTATCATTATCCTCCATTAACCTAAAAAAATTTGGTATATTAAAATATTCTTCAGGCAAAGGGTCAAAGCTCATAACTGTAGGAATAAGATTAGATTTTTTTGCTAAATCTACAGTTCTTTCTATTAGTTCACGATGCCCTTTATGCATACCGTCAAAGTTACCTATAGTAATTGAGCAAGGTTTTGAATTGTCTTTAATTTCATTAAGATTTTTTATAATTTTCATATATTATTTTTTTTATGTTATAACCTAATAAATACATAATGAACACATAAATAATGGATCCAAAAATTATATAACCAATAAGAAACAATCCTCTCATATAGTAAATTTTATCTGACCAATAACTTATATCTATAAGCGTATAAAATAATATTGTCCCCATTAATATACAACTCAGTAGTGATTTAATACTAGATGAAGATATAAGTGTAGTTTCTTTAATAAAGCCTGACATTCTTAATTTCCTATATAGCAGAATTACTTGTATCCATGCGGATAAAGATGTTGCAAGCGCCAATAAGCTATGAGCTCCTTGAAAAGGATGTTGAAAATAATATAAGACCACAGACGTGTTCATAACAATATTAAATATCACAGCAATAATGCCATACTTAACTGGAGTTTTAGTATCTTGTCTAGAAAAGAATCCTGTTAATAAAACTTTCATAAGAATAAATGCTGGTAGACCAATAGCATAAGCCAGTAAACTCAATGAACTCATAACAGTATCATCAAAACCAAAATTTCCATATTCAAAAAGTGTTGATATTATATGTTTCGATAAAACCATTAAACCAAACATTGCTGGAAGACTAAATACAATTGCAATATTAACAGAATTATTTAAAATCTTTTTATAGCCGTCTATATCATCTTTTGAAAATTTTTCTGATAGCGCTGGTAAGATTACCGTTGCTATGGCAATTCCAAAAACACCTAGTGGAAATTCAACCAGCCTATCTGAGTAATAGAGCCAACTTATACTTCCAATCGCAAGCATAGAAGCTACTATAGAGTCAATAATTAGATTAATTTGCACAACAGCTGTACCTAGCATTGCTGGTAACATTAGCTTTATCACTTTATTTACACCTTCAAATCTAAAATTTATTTTTGGCATTACTAATAAATTAATTTTATGTAGTAATGGCATTTGCATTGCATATTGAAGTATTCCAGCTACAAGAACGCCATATGCCAGAGCTATTATAGGTGTAGTAAAATATTGGGTAAAATATAATGCAGCAGTAATTAAAGATATATTAAGTATTACTGGTGTAATTGCGGGCAATAAAAACCTATTAAATGTATTAAATATTCCAGCAGACAGTGCAGTAAGAGATATAAACAACAAATACGGAAAAGTTATTTGCAACATTTCTGATGCAATTACATGTCTATTTTCTGTTTGGGAGAACCCAGGAGCAAATATACTAACAATTACATCAGAAAAAATAATTCCCATTGTCGTGATAATCGCTAAGATGACGAGCAAGTTTCCTTGTATATAACTAAGGAAATTTTTGAGCTGCAATGGGTTCTTTATTTTAAATTCATTCAAAACAGGAACAAATGCCTGTATAAATGCTCCTTCAGCAAATAACCTTCTGAAAAAATTAGGAATCTTGAAAGCTACAAAAAAAGCATCAGTACTAGCGGAAGCCCCAAAAATATTTGCAAATGCGATATCTCTAATAAAACCAGAGATTCTCGATATAAAGGTCATGCTGCCAACTACAAATGAAGATTTAAGCAATGAATTTGGTTTATTTTGGTTAATTTGAGTACTCATTCACATATATCTTATTGACAGGCAATCTCTTCATTGAGATAATCTTGTTTTATTTTACCTTTTAAATGGAGAAAATACATTGGCAAATACATCTCAAGCAAGAAAAAGAGTTAGACAGGCTCAAAAAGCACGCATTAGAAATGCATCACAAAAATCTAACTTTAGGACAAGTGTTAAAAAAGTTCTAAAATCACTCGCTGAAAAAAACAAAGATCAATCAAATGCTAATTTCAAAGAGGCAACCTCTGTAATTGATAAATTAGTAATGAAGGGTTTAATTCATAAGAATAAAGCAGCAAGACATAAGTCTAGACTTAATAAACAAATTAGGAAATTAGGCTAAATATTTTATTTTTCTGAAAAGAAAAGCGTACCAACCTTCTTTCCTTCAAGAATATTCTTTACAACATCTTTTTTATATCCAGATGCCACAATCGAGGTTGTATTTGATGAAGTAGCAATTTTAATTGCTTTTATTTTTGTTTTAAAACCACCTGTGCCAAATTCACTTTTTTCATTAACACTATGTTCATTATCATCAATTTCATCAATGTTGCATTTTTTTATGAGTTTCGCATCAGTATGAACATCAGGATTTTTAGTAAAAAAACCATCTTGATTCGTTAAGATAATCATTAAATCAGCTTCAATGAGATTTGATACCATTGCTGCTAATGTATCATTATCCCCAAATCTAATTTCTTCAGTTGCGACAACATCATTTTCATTAATTATTGGAATAACATTTAAATTTAGAATCTTTGTTATTGTGGCTTTCGCATTCAAATACCTATTAGGGTCATTCATATCGTCATGCGTTAACAAGACTTGTGCAGTTGTCGTATTAAACTGTTTAAATGAATTTTCATACAAACCCATTAATTGTTGCTGGCCTATTGCAGCCAATGCTTGTAGAGACTCTAACTCTTTCGGTTTATTTTCTAGATTTAAAATTTTCTGCCCTTGACTTATTGCCCCAGATGTAACTATAGCAAACTTAACTCCAGCTTGAATTGCCGCACTAACTTGTTTGGATATATCCTTAATAAAATTTTCTGCATCATGCTTTTCATCACTTAAAAGTGCACTTCCAATTTTAAGTATTACTTTTCCATAATTATTCATATTTGTTCTCTCATATATTTAGTTATATTGCCACATAACTTATCTAGACCAATTTTATTTTTTGCAGATATAAAAAATACATTTTTTTTAATTTTGTTCTTAATATTTAATTTACGTTCCTTTAATTGTACTGACGATAATAAATCAATTTTATTAAAAACATACCATTTGTCTTTTGTGCTTAACTCATCATCATATTCTTCAAGTTCTGTTGCGATAATATTAACATCTTCTACTATCTTTTCTATATCATTTTGTGATAGATCGATAACATGCAGAAGAAGTTTTGTTCTCGAAATATGCTTAAGAAACTGTATTCCTAAACCTGCTCCTGCAGAAGCACCTTTTATTAGTCCTGGTATATCTGCTACCACAAATTTTTCATAATCACTAACCAGCACTACTCCTAAATTAGGATATAGAGTTGTAAACTCATAATTTGCTATCTTAGGTTTAGCCATGCTTATAGCCGCTAATGTCGAACTTTTACCCACATTTGGAAGGCCAATTAATCCAACATCAGCAAGTACTTTTAGAATTATTTTTAATTGTCTGTTTCCGCCCTTCGTTCCTTTTGTAGTTTTTCTTGGAGCTCTATTAGTTGAGGTTTTGAAACGCGCATTTCCTAACCCTGGCTCGCCACCTGAAGCAATTTTAACTGATTGTTCGTTTACATCTAAATCACAAACTAGTTCCTCCGTTTCTACATCGTATACGACGCTACCGACAGGAAGTTCTATAATTAAATCATCACCTGATCTTCCTTTCTTATTTTTACCACCCCCAGATTTACCATTCTCGGCAACAAATTGACTTTTATTTTTAAAATCAGCTAAAGTATTTAGACCATCTTTAGTTTTTAAAATAATAGATCCTCCTTCACCACCATCTCCTCCATCAGGGCCGCCAAATGGTATATATTTTTCCCTTCTAAAGCTTAAACAGCCATTTCCACCATCGCCAGCTTTAACCAAGATTATGGTTTCATCAATGAATTTCATATTAACTTAATGAGTTTTTAGATATTTTTTGTTGGCATAACGCTAACAAATTTATGTTTATTAGGACCCTTTTTTTGAAATAGGACATATCCATCTGCTTTAGCAAATAATGTATGGTCTCTTCCACAACCAACATTTAGACCAGGTTTAACTGGTGTACCCCTTTGACGAATTATTATATTTCCAGCTTTTACAAATTCACTTCCATACCTTTTAACTCCAAGTCGTTTAGACTCGGAATCTCTGCCATTTTTAGTACTTCCACCTGCTTTTTTATGAGCCATTGTGCAACCTGCCTATTTAATTGATTCTATCTTTACTTCAGTAAAATCCTGTCTATGTCCGTATGAACGCATATAATGCTTCCTTCTTTTGAACTTTACCACTCTTATTTTCTTATATCTACCATGTTTTTTAATTGTTCCAGTTACCTTCATTTTCGATAATTTAGATATCGGTAACATAGCATTTTTCTCGTCAAAAGCCATTAGAACATCCCCAAATGATACCGATGATCCTTCTGGCGAGGAAATGTGAGAAACCTTAATATAGTCACCTACAGTGACTTTATATTGTTGACAACCATTTTTTATTACTGCGTACATAATGATATTCCCTGAAAGAAATGATTCTATCGCGTATTTGGCATTTAATAAATAGTTTTATAGAGAATATTAGGCATTTTTATATATTTGCAATAAATAGTATTTTTTTAATTTATATGTAATATAGGATTATGGAATTAGAGGGAATAACAAAAATACTCGAAAATGACCTATCTGAGCTTGAGTCAAGACTGAAGGTCAGATCAAAAACTGGCGTAGAATTAATTAATAAGTTGAGCGAACATATTATCAGCAGTGGTGGTAAGCGACTTAGACCAATACTGCTTTTTTTAGCAGCGCATTTAGGAGATAAATCTTTATCCAGTAAAACAATAGATGCGTCAGTCATAGTTGAATTTATTCATGCCGCAACATTACTACATGATGATGTTGTGGATATGTCTGAAATACGCCATAGCCAAGATACAGCAAATAGCATCTGGGGCAACAAGGGAGCAGTTCTTGTAGGAGATTTTTTATATTCTAGAGCTTTTGAGATTATTGTTGAAATTAATAATACGAAGATTTATGAAACATTGGCTCTTACAACGAACACAATTGCTCAGGGCGAAGTTATGCAATTAATGAATATCAAAAATATAAGGTTATCCGAAAAAGAATATATGGAAATAATCTACAGAAAAACCGCAATTCTTTTTGAAGCATCAGCAAAAATTGGATCTATTATTGGCAATAATAATTCAGAAAATATAGAAAAGTTATCAAAGTTCGGATTACATCTTGGATTAGCATATCAATTAAGAAATGATTTTTTAGATTATTTTGGAGATTCAAGTTCAACTGGTAAAAATTTAGCCGAAGATTTGACAGAGGGCAAGGTAACAGTTCCAATTATCCATTCTTTAAATAATTCAAATAAAAAGGAAAAATTAGTTATTGAGAAAGCCATTAGTGAAAATGATACTAGTCTTATAGAATCTATTATAGATATATTGAGAAAAAATAAATCGGATATTTATATTCAAGAAAAAATTACGCAACAAACAGATATTGCGCTAAGTCTTTTATCTACGCTTCCAAAGTGTATTTATAAAGAAAAATTAATGGAATTAGCGCTATTTTGCCAAGATAGGAGCAAATGATATTAATTAGTGAACATGTTTGATTTGCCCATTATCTCAGATAATGTCTTACCTTCAGAGTAACCATTCATAAATTTTTTACCTAAACCTAATTTCATCATGTAATAACTAAGTCTTGGAAAATTATAAAGTATTCTCGCCCCTTTTTTATAAAGTTTTAATTCATTTGATAAATGATATAAAAATTTGTTATAACCATCCATAACTTTATGTGAATCAGTTTGTCCATTAATGATAGATTTAGCTGCATATTTTCCAGACAAAATAGCATTGTATATACCCTCACCAAGAAGTGATTCTGCTAGTCCAGCAGCGTCTCCAACTAGTAAAATATTATTTGTAGATTGATAGCCAATTCCTTCGGTACCAATAGGGAAAGCTGTTATATTTTTTATTTCTCTAGAACCAAATTTAGATTCAACAAAACCGAATAAATCTTGCTTTGTTAATTTTTTTATTTTTTTATTTACAATTAAGTTCCCTAACCCCACATTATAATGATTGTCTTTTGGAAAAATCCAAGCATATCCAGCTTTATTAAAAATAAATTCAGTGGATATATCATCATTATCATCTTTTTGAACAATGCCTTCATATGCAAATACTGGATTATGAAATTTGAAACTTGAAGTTAGTTTCCTTACAGTACTATTTGCTCCATCAGCACCCACTAGATATGATGCTTGGTATGAAACCCCGTCAATATTTATAGAAATAGTGGAATCTTGATAATGTATAGATGAAATCTCTTTGCTTTTTTTGAAATCAACTCCTTTTTTTAAAGTCTCGTTAAAAAAATAATTATCAAACTCATCTCTTATAACCATAACGCATGATCCTGTCTCATGTGATAATTTAATTTTCTTTTTTTTATTAAAATTAAAAATCATTTTTTTCGCTGTATGTTTAACAAGATGACTAATATCAACTGGGAGATGATTAAGGGCTTTAATAGTAATTCCTCCAGCACATGGTTTATGCCTAGGAAAAGTATATTTATCTACAAGCAATACACTTTTATTATATTTCTTTAACTCAAAAGCACATGAGCACCCAGAAGGACCTGCCCCCACAATAATTACATCATATTTATTTTTTACCTGACTCATATTAGTGCATACACTGTCATTTATTTGAGCAGTATAAACCTCAAATTCTTATTAATTTATTCATAATTCCACTTTTTCCCTTATTTATCAAAGATATTTTATATAAAACAATAATGATTTTTAATTGGCACAATTTATGCATATAAATATGCAGGAGGAACTATTTATGAAGAGAATTAAATTCTTATCAATTGTACCTTTAGTATTGGTTTTTTTTGGCATGTTACCACAGGAAGTGTTAGCAGCTGAAAGTAATTTAGATACTGGAGATACTGCTTGGATATTAACATCCACAGCTTTAGTACTTTTTATGACTATACCTGGACTTGCTTTTTTCTATGCTGGACTGGTTAGAGGTAAAAATGTTTTATCTGTGCTTATGCAATGTTTTTCACTAACTTGCTTGGTATCAGTATTGTGGATTATTTTTCTTTATGGCTTTGCATTTGGAGATGGAGGTGCATTTAATAGCTATATTGGAAATATTGGACTTTTAACGCCTATAGCAAAAGGAAGTATGTCTGGAACTATACCTGAAAGTCTTTTTGCAATGTTTCAATTAACATTTGCAATAATAACGCCAGCACTTATTGTTGGTGGATTTGCGGAGAGAATGAAATTTTCTTCAATGATTTTGTTTAGTATGCTATGGATGATTTTTGTCTACGCTCCAATTTGTCATATGGTTTGGGGTGGAGGATTCCTTGGAGAAATGGGATTAATGGATTTTGCTGGTGGTACAGTAGTTCATATAAATGCGGGTGTTGCAGCATTAGTAGCTGCAGTTGTAATGCGTGAACGCAAAGGTTTTCCAACAACACCTATGCCCCCACACAGTCTCCCAATGACTGTTGCTGGAGCTTCAATGCTTTGGGTAGGGTGGTTCGGATTTAATGCTGGATCAGCAATTGCTGCAAACGGAGATGCTGCAATGGCTATGTTAGTTACCCATATAGGTGCTGCTACTGGATCTTTAGGCTGGATGTTTAGAGAATGGTCTCAAAAAGGTAAGCCGAGTGTTTTAGGTATAGTTACTGGTATGGTTGCTGGACTTGGAACCATAACGCC
>CAJWJQ010000026.1:0-16405 GCA_913041905.1 uncultured Gammaproteobacteria bacterium | reverse complement strand
CTATTAAAGTGGGTATTGGCCCAGGATCAATATGCACCACAAGGGTAGTTGCTGGCGTTGGTGTGCCACAGCTAACAGCTATACTAAATGTTGCTAAATCGGCGAAGAAAAAAAACATTCCATTAATTGCGGATGGTGGTATTAGATATTCTGGAGATATAGCAAAAGCTATTGCAGCTGGAGCAGATTGTGTGATGTTAGGAGGGCTCCTAGCTGGTACAGATGAAGCACCAGGAGATGTTGAGATGTTTGAAGGAAGAACATATAAATCCTATCGTGGTATGGGTTCAATTGGAGCAATGCAAGAAGGATCTAAAGATAGATATAATCAAGACGGGGAAAATTCCGCATCAAAATTAGTTCCTGAAGGTGTAGAAGGTAGAGTTCCCTATAAAGGAACTATGAAAACAATACTTCATCAATTAATTGGAGGTTTAAAATCTAGTATGGGTTATGTAGGGTGCGGAAGCATAGCGAAAATGAAAACAGGGACAAAATTTATTAAAATAAGCACCTCAGCAAAACAGGAAAGCCATATTCACGATGTTGATATTGTGAAAGAACCTCCTAATTATCAGTCAAGGTAGAATATTGAATAAAACACCCGACACTATCCTTATCATAGATTTCGGTTCTCAATACACTCAACTTATTGCTCGAAGAGTAAGAGAATGCAAAGTTTTTAGTATTGTTAAATCAAATAATATTACAATCAATGAAATTAAAAATATAAAACCTAGAGGAATTATATTGACTGGAGGTCCTGAGTCTCTAACAGGGAATAAAAAATTAAAGATTACCAAAGATATTTTTAACTTAAATATACCGATTTTAGGTATTTGTTATGGCATGCAATTGATTGCAGATTATTTTCATGGAAAAGTGTCAGCTTCAACAAAAAAAGAATTTGGCCATTCAGTTTTTCAACATAAAGGGTCGTCAAAGATTTTTTCTTCTGGCAATTTTAAAAAGAAATTTGACGTTTGGATGAGTCATTCAGACAATGTTACAAGATTACCTAAAGGCTTTAAATGTATTGGTAGCTCAACTAATAGTAAAATATCTGCATTTTCTCAAGAGAAAGATAAAATTTATGGTCTTCAATTTCATCCGGAAGTTACTCATACAGAGCAAGGAATGGCAATTATTGAAAATTTCGTAATAAAGATTTGTCAATGTAGCAAAGCATGGACAACAAAAAATATAATTGAAGATGCAATTTCATCTACTAAAAAAACTATAAAAAAAGATAATGTATTATTAGCATTGTCTGGAGGAGTGGACTCAACCGTTGTTGCGGCATTATTAAATAAGGCAATTGGGAAACAACTAAAATGTATGTTTATTAATACAGGCTTGTTGAGAAAAAATGAAATAAATGAAGTTAAAATAAATATTATAAAAAAACTCAAGATTAATTTGATAACAATTAATGCAGAAAAAATATTTTTAAATAAATTGAAAAATATAATTGACCCTGAGAAAAAAAGAAAAATAATTGGAGAGACCTTTATAAGAGTTTTTGAAAAGGAATCTAAAAAATATAAAAATATCCAGTATTTAGCTCAAGGAACAATTTATCCAGATGTAATAGAATCATCATCTGATAGCAAAAGCTCTGCTGTGATTAAATCACACCATAACGTAGGAGGGTTGCCTAAAAAATTTAATTTTATGTTAATAGAGCCAATAAGAAAATTATTTAAAGATGAAGTAAGAAATATTGGAAAAGCATTATCTATTCCTAAACCATTGATTGAAAGGCACCCTTTCCCTGGCCCTGGCTTAGCTGTAAGAATTATTGGCGAGGTTACAAAAGAAAAAATATCTATACTGCAAGAAGTTGATTATATATTTATCGAAGAAATAAAAAATGCAGGTTACTATAATAAAATTAGCCAAGCACTCTCTGTGTTTTTACCAATTAAATCTGTGGGTGTTATGGGTGATCAGAGAAAATATAATTATGTAGTAGCAATAAGGGCTGTTAAAACTACTGATTTTATGACAGCAAATGTTTCTGAAATACCATATGACATATTAAATAAAATTTCTACGAGAATAGTTAATGAAGTGCCAAAAATTGCTAGAGTTGTATATGATATTACTAGTAAACCTCCAGGTACAATTGAATGGGAATAAAAACCTAAAACAAGTAGGCTAATTGATGACAATTAATAAAAAAGATAAAACGTCTATTTTAACGGACATTCTTGGAAATAAGAATTATGACGAACCTTCGATTTTTCAACCTACAAATCTTTTACGAGAATCTAGAAGGCAAAATAACATACCTCTCGGCAAAGTTCCAAGCGTTTGCATCCTGGATCCTGATGGTAATTTGGTGGATTATCTAAAAAACGAGAATAGAGCACTGTTAAATAAATTTTGGGCCTGCTATCACTCGAGTTTGTATACTAGTGAGATTGCTGGGTTGACCATCGGTATAATACCTAGAGCCGTAGGCGCTTCATATGCTGTGTTAATAGCTGAACAACTCTTTGTTTCAGGTTGTAAATTTTTAATTAGTATTACTTCTGCCGGCATCATCTCAGATTTTCCTTCAAATCAAAAATTTGCATTAATTACACAAGCAATACGAGACGAAGGAACAAGTTATCACTATATACCAAAAAACGAACCTTCTGCACTATCCTCAAAATTATTAAAAAAATTAAAAAATAATAAGGGTCTTTGGAGGGAATCAAAAAGCTGGACAACAGATGCTCCCTATAGAGAAACAGAGTCTGCAATAAAAGAAATGAAAATAAAAAATGTAACCTGTGTAGAAATGGAATCCTCTGCGTTATATGCATTTGCAAAAGCAAAAGATAAAAATGTTATTTGTTTTGCCCACCTAACCAATACAATGGCACAAAAACAAGGTGATTTTGAAAAAGGTGATGACTTTGGAAGTCTAGACACTCTTACATTAATTGAAGATGTTCTTGAAATATTTAAAAATAACCTAGAGTGAGAATAATATGAAAAAAATAAGCATATATCACAATCCACAATGTAGTAAATCTCGACAAACATTAGATATAATTATAAAAAAAGGTATAAAACCAAAAATAATTCTATATCTAGATAAAATTTTTTCACCAAATGAATTAAAAGATATTGTTGTTAAGCTTGGTATTACGCCTAGAGACCTTTTGAGAAAAGGGGAAAGCGAATATAAAGAGAATAATTTAAAAGATTTAAACTTAAAAAACGATGACTTAATTGGAGCCATGATTAAGCATCCAAAGTTAATAGAAAGGCCTATAGTAATTGCCGGTAATAAAGCAATTATTGGAAGACCACCCGAAAAAGTATTGGAACTTATTTCTGATTTTCAAATTACCTAATAAAAACCGCACATGAACAATAGCACATGTTAGATTAACAATTAGTTAATTTGTCTTTTATATAGTTATACTAGCAGAGTTATTTAATACAAATAAAATTAGTCTAAGTCTTTCATTGTAAGCTTAACTCGACCTTGGTCGTCAATTGCAAGTACTTTTACTTTCACTTGATCGCCCTCAGACATTTCGTCGCTTACATTTTCGACTCTTTCATTTTTTATTTGTGAAATATGGACTAACCCATCTTTCCCTGGAACTATGTTGACAAATGCCCCATATTCCATGATTTTTTTTACTGTGCCAGTATAGACTTTGTTAATTTCTACGTCTGTCATAATTTATTCTACGTCCTTCATTGTGAGTTTTACTCTTCCTTGCTTATCAACTTCAAGGACTTTCACTTTTACGATATCTCCTTCAGATAAAACATCATTGACATCGTTTACTCTCTTTTGGCTAATTTGCGATATGTGAACCAAACCATCTTGATTCGGTGTAACACTAACAAATGCGCCAAAATCCATAATTTTAACAACTTTACCTTCATATATTTTATTAACTTGTGGGCCAGCTGTTATTTCTTCTATCATTAATTTTGCATCATCACTTATTGATTGGGCAGTTGCAGCTATTTTAATAACACCATCGTCATTAATATCAACTGATGCTCCGGTTGCCTCTATAATAGATTTGATCACAGCTCCACCTTTACCGATAACAGCTGCTATTTTAGAAGGGTCAATTTTCATGTGTGTGTATCGAGGTGCATATTGAGACAAATCCTCTTTTGGTTTGCTAATAACTTTCGCCATCTCTTCTAATATATGTAATCGAGCATCTTTTGCTTGAGCTAAAGCTTGTGACATTATTTCTGTGGTAATACCGTCTACTTTTATATCCATTTGTAAAGCATTAATACCTTCCGAGGTTCCGGCAACTTTAAAATCCATATCTCCTAAGTGATCTTCATCTCCCAGTATATCTGTTAGCACAATAGATTTTTCACTTTCTTTGACTAACCCCATAGCAATTCCTGCTACAGGTGCAGATATTGGAACTCCTGCATCCATCATTGATAAACTTGAGCCACAAACAGATGCCATAGAACTAGATCCATTGGATTCCATAATCTCTGATACAATTCTAATAGTATATGGAAAGTCATCACTGCTTGGGACTACAGATTGAATTCCGCGTCTTGCTAATTTACCATGTCCTATTTCTCTTCTTTTTGGAGAACCAATAAAACCAATTTCACCTACTGAATAAGGTGGAAAGTTATAATGAAAAATAAAATTATCATCAATTCTACCATTTAAAGAGTCAATCATTTGTGCATCTTTTTCAGTACCTAATGTAGTTACTACAAGTGCTTGAGTTTCACCTCGTGTAAAAAGTGCCGATCCATGTGCTCTTGGTAAGATACCGATTTGAACATCGATGGGTCTAACGGTGGTATTATCTCTACCGTCAATTCTTTTCTCTCCTGCTAAGATTCTTGATCTTACAATACTTTTTTGTGCGTTTTCAAAATATGTTAATATTTCAGCCTCATTATCTTCTTCTTCTTTAACTTCGTTTTCTAATATTTCATCTTTTATTTGAGACAACATATCATTTCTTTCTTGTTTTTTAGTAATTTTATATGCGTTTAATATTTTTTCTTTATATTTTTCGACGAATGTATTGTATTTTGATTCATCAATTTTTGATGGCGTCCATTCTATATTTTTTACGCCTACTTCTTTTACAAATTCGTCAATAGCTTTTATTATTACTTGCATTTTTTCATGACCAAAAGTCACTGCTCCTAACATAACGTCTTCGCTTAATTCTTTTGCTTCTGATTCAACCATCATTACAGCTGATTCTGTTCCAGCAACAGTTAAATCTAAAAGTGATTTTTCTAACTCTTCCTTGGGAGGGTTTAATAAATAGTTATTACCATCATATCCAACCTTTACTGCACCTAGAGTTCCATTAAATGGTAAACCAGATAGTTTAACTGCAGCAGATGAAGCAATTAGTCCTGCTATCTCAGGAGCTATATCAGGATTATGAGAAATTAAAGTTACTATTAATTGTACTTCTCTAGTATACGTTGAATCAAACAAAGGACGTAGTGGACGATCTATCAATCTGCTTATTAATGTTTCGCTTTCACTGGGCCTTCCTTCGCGTTTAAAGAAACCCCCTGGAATTTTACCAGCAGCATATGTTTTTTCGTTATAATTTACTGTAAGAGGGAAAAAATCTCTGTCGCTATCATTTTTAGCTGCAACAAGGGTAGCTAACACTACAGTTCCTTCAATATCAACAATTACAGATGCATCTGTTTGTTTAGCAATAAGACCTGTCTCAATCTTTACGGATTGATTTCCTAACTCAAATATTTTTGTTTGCATTTATGCTTACTTCCTTAGCCCCAATTCTTTTATTAAATTTTCATAACTTGTTGTATTTTTGTTTTTAAGATATTTCATTAAAGATCTTCTCTTCATGATCATCTTGAGCAGTCCTCGTTTAGAATGGATATCCTTTGAATTTTTTGAAAAATGGTCAGACAAACTATTTATATTCGCAGTAAGCAATGCAATCTGAACTTCACTCGACCCACAATCTTTTTCCGTTTTACCGTATTTTTTTACAATTTCCTCTTTGGCATTATTCCTCAAAGCCATATAAACTACTCCACTAAAGCATGTATTCTATCATCAGTTGAATTTTATACAAACGATTATTACTTAAAGTTAACCAATCTTTTTGGTGATATGTAGTTATTCTTTATAAAACCCACTCCTATAAGGTCTTTATGGTTATTTTGCATTCTAATTTCTACATCTTGAGCATCCGAATCATAATAAATAGACTGGCCATTACGTATTTTTAGCTCATCATCATCACTTATAGTTAATAATTTCATATGAGATAACATAGAGTCCATTGAGATTAAATAATCAGAATTATTGTTTATTGAATTTTTTAATTTTTCTAATAATATCATCTGATTTTCTTCAAAAAACCCTACTTTTGTTCTCCTCAAATGTTTTGTATAACTAAAAATATTTAATTTTAAACCTAAATCTTCCACTAAGGTTCTAATATAAGTTCCTTTACTACACATAACTTCAAATGAAAGTATGCTGGAGTTATAATTTAAAAAATTTATACTTAATATTTTAATAGGTCTACTTTTTCTTTCTACTTCTATTCCCTGTCTAGCTAACTTATAAAGTCTTACTCCATCAATTTTAACAGCACTATGCATGGGTGGAATTTGTTCTTGGTCTCCTACAAATGAATCTAAATTATTTTTAAGTTCTGATATATTAAAATCCTTAATACATCTGCTATCCTTCTCTATTATACCCTCGTCATCACCTGTTGAACTTTTATATCCTAACTTACAATCAACTATATAACTTTTATTAAACAATTCTATATATTTTGAAAATTTTGTTGCCTCTCCTATTACAATTGGCAGCATGCCTGTTGCTAATGGGTCTAGTATTCCAACTATACCAGCTTTTTTAACAGACAATATTTTTTTAACTTGTTTCAAAGTATTGTTAGAAGAAATACCTCTGGGTTTGTCTATTAATATTAAACCATTAATCATTTTTAATTGATTTAATTAGATTGTCAATTTTTTGGCTATCATCAGCTGTTGTGTCATAACTAAATTTTATTTGAGGAAGTCTTTTTAAATGTATTTTTTTTGACAACTCATTACGAATATAACTAGATGCTTTATTTAATTCATTTTCAATTTTTTTAACATCTTTATTAAATGATGTAAAAAAAACCTCAGAATACCTTAAGTCTTTACTTATCTTTACGCTAGATATTGTTACAGATTTTGAAATTACTGGGTTATTAATGTCTTTTATAATAATACTGGCTATTTCTTTATGCAGTAAATCTTGTACTTTAAAAATCCTAGAACTCATATTATTAAACTGTTCTACGTATTTCAGTTCTCTTATAGACTTCTATTTGATCGCCAGCCTTAACATCGTTATAATCCTTAACACCTATTCCGCATTCTGTTCCACTTTTAACCTCTTTTACATCTTCCTTAAATCTTCTTAAAGATTCTAATTCTCCTTCATAAATTACAATATTGTCACGTAGCACTCTAATTGGTTGATCTTTTTGTATAACTCCTTCGCTAACTATTGATCCAGCTATTGCTCCAATTTTAGAGGATCTAAACACATCTTTAACTTCAGCTATGCCAATAATTTCTTCTTTAATGTCTGGGTCTAATAAGCCTGATAATTGTTGTTTAACATTATCAATTAGTTCATAAATGATGCTGAAATAATATAATTCTTGATTATTACTTTCTATTATTTTTTTTGCCTTAGCGTCTGCTCTAACATTAAATCCTATTATTTTAGAACCTGAGCTTGTAGCAAGATTTACGTCAGATTCTGTAATTGCTCCTACTCCACTATAAATTATTTCTAACCCAACATCTTCATTCTTAATTGCCATTAATGCAGAAATTATAGCTTCTGCGCTACCTTGAACATCGCTTTTTATTAATAAATTAATAATTTTTTTCTTAGGGGTGTTGGTTTGATTAAAACTTTCTATGCTAAAGGTCTTTTGTTTAGATTGCATCTTAATTTCTTTTTGTTTGGATTCCCTTAATGATGCTATGTCTTTAACTTTCTTTTCATCCTTTGTTGCAATTAACTGATCAGCTACATTTGGTGTTCCAGATAATCCAGTTACAACAACTGGACATCCCGGTCCAGCAGATGAAACTTCCTTGTTAAATTCATTATACATTGCCCTTATTCTTCCAAATTCTTTACCAACTAAAACATAATCTTTTTTATTTAAAGTTCCGTTTTGGATAAGAACCGTTGCTATTGGACCTTTTCCTTTATCTAATGATGATTCGACCACTGACCCTACTGCAGAACCATCAGCAGAAGCCTTTAGCTCTAGCATTTCTGACTGTAAAGATATTGCATCAAGCAAAAGGTCTACACCTTCTCCAGTTAAGGCTGATATTTTTATGCAAATTGTATCTCCTCCCCATTCCTCAGGGACAACATTTTTTTTACTTAAATCTGTTAAAACTTTTTTAGGGTCTGCGTTTTCTTTATCAATTTTGTTTATAGCAACAATTAGAGGGACGTTTGCTGCTTGAGCGTGTTCGATAGCTTCTTCAGTCTGTGGCATCACTCCATCATCTGCAGAAACAACTAAAACAACAATGTCAGTTACTTTGGCTCCTCTCGCCCTCATTGCAGAAAAAGCTGCATGTCCAGGAGTATCAAGAAAAGTTATATTTCCTTTGTCTGTTTTTACTCTATAAGCGCCGATATGTTGAGTAATTCCACCAGCTTCAGAATTAACTACTTTAGTTTTTCTTATGTAATCTAACAAGGAAGTTTTACCATGATCAACATGACCCATTATCGTAACTATTGGTGCTCTTTGTTCTAATTTTCCTTGTATTTCTGCTTCAGGTTGCAATAGTTTTTCTTCTGTTTCAGTTTTAATAATTTTTGTTTCGTGTCCAAGCTCGTCTACTATCAATATAACTGTTTCTTGATCTAAGAGCTGATTAATTGTTGCCATAACACCCATATTCATCATAACTTTAATTAATTCTGATGATTTCATAGATATCTTTTGAGCTAAATCGCTTACAGTTATTGAATTAGGTATTTCTATTATTTTTTTTATAGGTTCTGTTGGTTTCTCAAATTGATGTTGAGCGATTAAATCTGACTCAGTATTAGATTCTTTTTTATTAATCTTTTTATGTTTAGGTTCTTTTAGATGTAATTCTTTATTTTCAAAACTCTCTACTTTGGCATCCTTGTCAATTTTAGTTTTTTTCTTTGTGGTTATTGTCTCAATAGGTTTTGATTTGCTTTCATTAGTTGATAAGGTTGTTGTTTTATGGTTTACATCTATTTTAGCAGTTGTCTTTACTGGCTCGTCTGTTTTATTATTATTTTGATTTTGTAGACTTTGAGCGTTAAATATTTTTTTTCTTCTAACTTGTATGGTTACATTTTTTTTAGCTGATGTAGACTTAGACTGTTTTACAGATGTATTTTTATGACTTTTTAGCGACAAACTTTTTTTAATATCATTATCAGTCATATAAAATCCTAGATTATTCTTGATTAATCCATCGTTCTCTTGCTTCCATAATTATCTTACCTGCAATGTCTTCAGATAATTCTACCACGTCCAAGAGTTCAGCTACAGACAAATCCGCTACATCATCAATGCTATTAATATCATGGTTGTTAAGCTTTATAATGTCTTCTTCAGACAATTCTTTAATGTTTGATAATAAATTATCTTTGTCTAATTCACTCTTTTTAAGCTCTAATTTATCTAACGCCCTTTTTCTAAGCTCATTTATTATATCAGTATCAAAATCTTCTATAGAATTAAATTCTTCTAAAGAACAGTATGCTATTTCATTTATAGATGAGAACCCTTCTTTTGCTAAAACATCAGCAACATCTTGATCTACGTTTAATTCTTCCATAAATAAAGAGCTGAGTTTTTGATTTTCCTCTGTTAATTTATTATCAGCTTCTTCCTTGTTCATTACATTTAATTCCCATCCGGTTAGTTCGCTTGCAAGTCTGACATTTTGCCCACCCCTTCCAATAGCTTGAGATAATTGATCTTCAGATACAGCAATATCCATAATTTTCTTCTCTTCATCCACAACAATTGATAATACTTCTGCTGGCGACATAGCATTAATTACAAACTTGGCAGGATCATCATCCCACATAATTATATCTATTCTTTCTCCACCAAGTTCATTTGAAACAGATTGTACCCTTGATCCACGCATTCCCACGCAAGCTCCTATGGCGTCAAGTTTTGGATCATTTGATTTAACGGAAATTTTAGCTCTTAGCCCTGGATCTCTTGCGGCACCAAGTATTTCAATTAGCCCTTGACCGACTTCTGGCACTTCTAACTTAAATAATTCAACTAAAAATTCTGGAGCCTTTCTTGTTATGTATAATTGAGGGCCTCTTGTTTCTGATTGCACATCACTTAAAAAACCTCTTAATCTATCTCCTGGTCTTATAGCTTCTCTTGGAATTAAATTTTCTTTCAAAATTATTGCTTCTTCCACAGACCCTTCCTTGTCAGGCATCCCTAAATCAATATAAACATTACCCTTCTCTACTCTTTTAACAATTCCAAAAATTAATTGACCAATTTTTGGTAAATATAATTCTACAATTCTGCTTCTTTCAGCATCTCTAACTTTTTGAACTATTACGTTTTTAGCTGCTTGCGCTAAAATCCTGCCAAACTTTATCGATGCAACCTCTTCTTCAAGATAATCTCCTATTTTAAGGTCCTTATTTTTTAGAACTGCATCATTTAAAAGTATTTGTTGGTCTTCTAGTTCATCTTCAATTTCATCTACTACTAGCCATCTTCGGTATGTCGTATAATTTCCTGTCTCAAGATCTATGGTGACCCTGGCTTCAATATCTTGTTTTTGATTAAGTCTAAATTTTTTCTTAACAGCTCCTGCTAACGCATGTTCTACAGCATCAACAATAACCTCTTTGCTAACATTTTTCTCATTCGATACTGTTTCAATAACTAAAAGTATTTCTTTATTCATTTCTTTTTAATCTCTATATCTCTTTGAAGGTTTGCTTTTTTTATATCATTGAAATTAATTTTAATTTCCCCTTCCTCTTTTTTTATCAAAATAAAATCTCCTTTAATAGATTCTATGGTTCCTAAAATATTTTTATGTTTATTTATAATTTTCTTTAATTTTACTTTAACCTTAAAGCCCTTGAATGCACAAAAATCCGATATATTGTAAAGCTCTCTATTAATACCCGGTGATGATACCTCTAATGTGTATGCTTTTTGTAAATCACTCTCCAATTCTATTAAATTGTTGCTTATTTGTGAAACAAATGTACAGTCCTCTATGCTCACTCCATTGTCTGAATCAATAATAATATCTATTTTTGGGTTTTTACTCATTTTATTAATACTAATATTCAAAACTCTTACATCTTTGCTACCTATGATTTCATTAATAGATATCATTAATTTTTCCTCTATTTCATTCATTTGTCATTCAGCCAATAAAATAGCCCCTAATGGGGCCTAGTATGCATATTGTATAATACTTTATTTCATATAAATAGAAAAAAAATAGGTGTTTTTTATATCTAGGCAAAAATTTTTGTATTTATTTATTGTAAGCTACTAGTAGCGGGGGCAGGATTCGAACCTACGACCTTTGGGTTATGAGCCCAACGAGCTACCAGACTGCTCCACCCCGCACTGTATAAGGATTCTATAATCTCTCTAGTTAATTTTCAAGCCTTTAAAGGTTTGAGATTGAGTAATAACTTATTTGACCTAAAATATCGGGAAACAGGCCTAGAAGTATAAGAAGGAAGACGTATAGATAAGTAATATATGGAGTTGATATACAACTCAGTTTATTATTTGAATTATCAAAATACATAACTTTAATAACTCTTAAATAATAATAAGACCCTATGACGGTCATCAGTACAGCAAATATACTTAAAAATATATTACTTGTAAGAATTAATGATTGAATTATAAAAAGTTTCGCGTGAAAACCTAGCAAAGGAGGTATGCCAATAAAAGACAACATTAATAGCATAAAAATAAAAGCTAATATTGGATATTGTTTATTTAATCCACTTAAATTAGTAATTTCTTCAATAGGAGATTCTCCATTTTTTAATTCTGATAATAATCCAAAAGCCGCAATTGTAAATAATACGTATGTAATAGTATAAAACATAGCTGCTTTATACCCTTCTATAGATCCAGTAAATATGCCTAACAATATAAAACCTATATTCGCAATAGTAGAATATGCGAGCATTCTTTTTATATTAGTTTGAACAATCGCAGTAACATTGCCAACTATAATAGATAATATTGATAGTATAAATAATATATCAGCCCAAAAAATATATAAATTAGAAAAAATAGAGTTAATTATCTTTATAATAATTATAAAAACAGCTATTTTGGGAAGCGTGCTCAGTAATAAAGTAGTAGTTATTAATGAGCCATGATAAACATCTGGAATCCACATATGAAATGGTGCAGCCCCAAATTTAAATGCCAAACTTATTAGTATAAAAGTTAAAGCAAAAATTAAACCTACAGCATGTAAAGTATATTCACTAGATGAAAAATTTAACGAGCTAATTTGATTTGATATTTCCTCATAATAAAGGCTTCCTGTTAACCCATATATCAAAGAAATGCCAAATAATAGAAATCCTGAGGCAATGGCTCCTAAAATATAATATTTAATTGCTGCTTCAGAAGAAAAAATAGAATCTCTATTAAATGATATAAGGGAATACAATGATAAAGATAATAACTCAATACCTAAATAAAGTAATAAAAGATGTTCTGATGAAATCATAATCATCATTCCTATAAGAGCAAAAAGAGTAATCATAAAGTATTCTGACTCATATTTTTTAAAATATTGTAAGAATATGTAGGTGTAATGTAATATAAGAGCCAGGCTTAAAGTAATAAATAATTTAAAAATATTAGAAAATATAGATGTGTTATAAAGGTTTGATGTATTTTTATTAAGAAAATTAAAATTATCAATAATATAATAGGAGCACAAAAATAAAGAAAGTTGTACAAAATAATAAGAGATCTTTTTATTATTTTTCGAGAAAAAAGAATCTAAGACGATCACAAAGGATAGGACTGTCATTATTATAATTTCAGGTAATATATAAAGAAAATTTATCATTATTAAAGTTTTGTAACCAATGAGTTAATTATGTTATATGAAGCCTCATGACTTATATCTAAAATTAAATTAGGCTTAATACCAATTAATAAAATTAATATTACTAATATGAATAAAGACCAAAATTCATCTGTTCTCAAACTCTTCATTTTCATAACATTTTCATTAGTAATTAATCCAAAAAGAACTCTTTTACCCAACCATAAAGAATAGGATGCAGCAAGAACTAATGTGGTGGATGCTAAAATTGCATAAAATGGATTAATCTCAATGCTTGATATCAATACCATAAATTCACCTACAAAACCAGATGTTCCTGGCAATCCAGAATTTGCTAATAAAAAAAACATCATTAATGCTGAAAATAATGGCATGGTTTGAGCAATTCCTGATTGCTCATCTATCATTCTTGATTTAGTTCTTGTATAAATAATTCCAATGCAAATAAAAAGTCCTGCGGATATTAAGCCATGAGAAATCATTTGCATAATTGATCCTTGGAGACCTACTAAAATGATGTCTTTATCTGTTCCAGAATCTTGGCTTAATATATTAAAAACTAAGAAAATGCCAAGCGTAACAAATCCCATATGAGCAATTGAAGAATAAGCAATGAGTTTTTTCATGTCTTTTTGAGCTAGAGCAACAAAGCTAATATAGATAATTGCTATTAATGATAATGTTATAACTATGTGGTTTAAATATATGCCAGCATCAGGTGTTATTGGCAATAAAAAACGTATCATTCCATAACCTCCAACTTTTAGTAAAACTGCAGCTAAAATTACGGACCCAGATGATGGTGCCTCGACATGTGCGTCAGGCAACCATGTATGAACAGGCCACATTGGAATCTTTACACCAAAAGCAATAAGGAAAGCTAAAAATAAATATATTTGAGTATCGAGATCTAATAATAAATGATAATAATCTAAAATATAAAAGCTATTAGCTTTAAACGAAAGATATATTAATGATACTAACATTAACACTGAACCAAAAAGTGTATAAATGAAAAATTTTAAAGTTGCATAAATTCTATTTGGTCCACCCCAGATGCCTATTATTAAAAAAAGAGGTATAAGTGTTGATTCAAAAAAAATATAAAATAATATACTATCAAATGAACAAAAAACTCCAAGAAGCAATCCTTCAAGTAACAGGAATAATGAAATAAATTTATTATTCTGACTGCGTTCTTCTGAAAAATTAAATAACATAATTATAGAGGTGATAATTGTAGTAAGAATAATGAAAATTACAGAAAAACCATCGACAGCTAAATGATAATTAATATTTAAATTAGTAATCCATGGTATTTTTTCAACAAATTGCAATGAAAAATCATGTGGATTGAAATTATATAAAATAATTATTGAAAATATTAAAGTAATGGATGAGAAAAAGAATCCTACAATTTTAATTAGATGAAGATTATTTTCTTTGATAAGTAAAAGTAAAAGACTACCTATTATTGGGGTCCATATTAATATACTTAAAATTGGAAAATGATGTATAAACATAATTAAAAATTAAAGAAAACTAACAAAAACAGCATTAAACCAATTATCATAGTAAATGCATAATGATATATATATCCTGTTTGAATTAATCTTATTCTAGTTGATATTTTTTTAATTTGATTAGCAATTCCATTTACAATTAGATTATCTATAATATTAACATCAGATTTAATCCATAAAGTATTTGCAATTTTTTTAAAATATAATGGAACATAATTGTTAGATAAGTTAATGAAACCATATTCACTTTCAAGAATTCTCTTTATTAAACTTAATTTACCTTCTAAAATTTTCGATAAATCTATTTCTTTGTAATAAATTAGATAAGATATAATAATTCCTATAACGAGAACGAAGAAACTTAAGCTTGTGAAAGCGTGTACTGTAAAACTGAAAGCACTTATAATATAGCTATTATAAAAGTTACTTGTTATATTAAAATCACTAGTAGAACCAGCAAAATAATTATTAAAAAGCATTGAGTCAAATAGCGCTAATCCTATAAACATACTTGGTATTGCTAATGCAATTAAAGGCATTAATATTACATCCTTATGCTCTAATTCTGCACTATCTTCAATTTTAAGTTTGTTATCACCAAAAAATACTTTAAAGAATATTTTAGATGTATATAAAGTTGTTATAAATACTCCTGCAATTAGGGAATAATAAATAAAACTATTTCCATTATTTTTAAATATATCAATAATTAAATCTTTTGAGTAAAAGCCAGACGTAAATGGTATTCCCATTAAAGATATTCCCGCTATTAAATAAGCAAAAAATGTATAAGGCATAATTTTTCTTAATCCTCCCATCTTTGTGATATCTTGTTCATGATGGCATTTTAAAATAATTGATCCTGCGCATAAAAATAGCAATGCTTTAAAAAAAGCATGTGTTAGCAGATGATATATTGCAAAGGAATAATAAGACGCTCCAAGAGCTGCTGTCATATATCCTAATTGTGATATGGTTGAATAAGCTATTATTCTCTTTATATCATTCTGAACCAAAGCAACGAGCCCCATAAAGAAAGCAGTTGATGTACCAATAATTAAAATCAAATCTAAAACATATCCAGATTCATTATATAGAGGTGACAGCCTAGCAATCATAAATATACCTGCTGTGACCATTGTTGCTGCATGTATTAATGCCGAAATAGGTGTTGGTCCCTCCATAGAGTCAGGTAACCAAAAATGAAGTGGTATTTGCGCTGATTTAGCTGAAGCACCAATAAAAAGCAATAAAGCAATTAATGGTATTGCTTCAAAAGAATAATTTAAAATAGTTATGTTTTTTTCACTCAATGCAGAAAGAGACAAAAAAAGATTATTATAATCTAGGCTTTTAGTAGACACGAAAATAAGTATAACTCCTAATAATAATCCTATATCACCTACTCTGTTTACAATAAATGCTTTTAGGTTAGCATTAACTGCGCTTGTTTTTTCATGCCAAAAACCAATAAGTAAATAAGAAGAAAGCCCTACGAGCTCCCATCCAATAAATAATTGAAGAAAATTATTTGAGAAAACAATCAGCAACATAGAAAAAGTAAAAAAGTTAGTGTAAATAAAAAATCTATTAAAACCTGAATCTTTCTCCATATAGCCAATGGAATAGATGTGAATAAAGAAAGATATAAAAGTAACTATAAAGGACATTACTACAGATAAACTATCTACAAGTAATCCAAATTCAAATGTAAATTT
>CAJWJQ010000025.1:0-16466 GCA_913041905.1 uncultured Gammaproteobacteria bacterium | reverse complement strand
ACATATCTCAGGAAGCGAATTAGTTTGATGTGATAATTCAGCAGCTTCAAACAATCTATTTTCTGAAATCAGCTTTAACCATTGAGGAATATAATTATGAACTGGACATTTCCACTCACAATATGGGTTACCACATTCTATGCATCTACCAGACTGCTCGCTAGCTTGTTTTGGCTCATAACTTTTATATATTTCTTTATAATCTTTTATACGTTTAGACGGATTTATTATTTTTGGATCCATACGTCTAAGCTCTAAAAATTGAAGGTTTTTATCCATAAGAGAAGTATACACATTTTTTTAAATAAATATTGAATTATTACTTCCATTTAAGTATCCTAAATATTATTATGGAAAAAAATAGGAAGATATGGTTTATTATATAAGGAAAACAAAAAGACTTATTATATACAAAGCATTGCTAGAAACTAATACTGCGATTCAATTTTCGGTAGACTCAAGAATATTTCGTGTTCCACTAGATGATTTCCATGCTTATCTTAAGGAAAATACAAATGTTTTAAATACATCAAGCTGGATAGATAAAGGAGTATTTCACTGGCCTAGACCAACTAAAAAATTATTTTCATTCCTCAAGTTATATGATATTACCAATGATGTTGATGATGAAGATGAAGGTACTGAAAAAACACATTGGGATAATATGCTAGAAACCTTGCAGGACTACAAATTAGAGAATGGCCATTGCTATGTAGCAACAGACTATAATCAAACAAATTATGAGGTTCAAGATCCTCTAGTTACCTGGGTACTTAAAGTTAGAAAAGACTATATTGAGAGAAATATTAATTCTAATAAACTAAGAGCACTTGATGATATTGGCTTTTTAAAATGGACAAACTTAAAACAATATTTTAAACCAGAAAATATTATTGAAAGAAACGCATTAATAGATGCATTAAAAAATGTCGAGAATAATACAGGGGATTAAATTAAGAATTTAGTAGCTCTTTTACATACTTGCTAACTATAGCCATATCCACATTATCTCCATGATTTTTTTTAATCAAACCAATTACTTTACCCATTTCTTTTATGGAACTTGCATTACTTGAAGCAATTGTTTCTTTTATGATTTTGATAACATCTTCTTCAGACATTTCTTCAGGAAGATAGTTTTGAATAATATCCATTTCTTCACTTTCTTTTAATGCTAAGTCTTCTCTTCCAGCTTTTGTAAATTGTTCAAATGACTCTTGGTTTCTTTTCAAAGCTTTCTTGAGTATTTGTATTATTTCACTATCAGTTAATTCTTTATTTTTATCTTTTTCTTCTTGAGTGATAAAAGATAGTATAAACCTCATTTTTTCAACTTTATTCTTTTCGCCAGACTTCATTAGCTGAACTAAATCTTTTTGAATTTTTGCTTTCATTGATAGTTTTAATTAATTATAAATATTAGAATTTTTTATATGGAGGTTTCTTTCTTATTGCCGTCATACTAAGTTTTCTTTTATATCTTTTTGTAGCAGCAGCAATTTTTCTTTTTCTAACAGAAGTAGGCTTCTCATAAAATTCTCTTCTACGAGTTTCCGTTAAAATTCCCGCTTTTTCGCAGCCCCTTTTAAATCTTCTTAAAGCTATTTCAAACGGCTCATTTTCTCTTATTTGTATAGTTGGCATATATTTACATAAAATAGTTTATAATGGCGTAATATTACTTGATTATACTAATAAAGCAATATATTTAACGGTATTTTGAGGGCAGTTATTGATAATTTTAGGCATAGAATCTTCGTGCGATGAAACAGCATTAGCTATCTTTGATTCAAAAACAGGGATGTTGGGACATGTTGTAAATTCGCAACATACAATTCATAGTAAATATGGTGGGATTGTACCTGAGCTAGCATCAAGAGACCATATTAAAAAATTAGTACCATTATTAGATGGTTTATTAAAGAATAACAAAATTAATCTTAATCAAATAAATTTAATTGCATTTACTAATGGCCCTGGATTATTAGGACCATTATTAACTGGAGCGGCTTTTGCAAAATCATTAGCATGGTCATTAAATATTAAATCTATAGAAATAGATCATTTAGAAGCACATATTTTTTCAGCAATGATTTCAGAAAAGAATCTTAAACCTCCTTTCGTGTCCTTATTAGTTTCTGGTGGACATACCATTTTGTCTTTAATAGAAAAAAATTCTAATTGTAGAGTCTTAGGGAAAACTCTAGATGATTCAGCCGGAGAAGTATTTGATAAGGTAGCTAGACATTTGGGTTTATCATATCCGGGAGGGCCTGAAATTTCTAAAAAAGCAGAAAAAATACAAAAATCATCTTATAAATTTCCTAGACCAATGATTAAAAGTAAAGATTATAATTTTAGTTTTAGTGGTTTAAAAACTAGCGTTATACAAACAATAAACAATATTAAATTGAATAAAAATTCAATAGCAGATATTTCACATGATTTTGAAAGCTCTATCATAGATGTTCTAATTACAAAAACAGTTAAAGCGTCAAATGAGTTAGGAGTTGATAATATTGTTATAACTGGCGGGGTAAGCGCAAATAAAAAGTTAAGAAATAGGTTTCAAAATGAAGCCAAACTAAAAAATATATTTTTTCCTGATATTGAATTTAGTACAGATAATGGAGCAATGATAGCTTATCTAGGATGGATTAAATCAAAATCTCACTTTACTAATAACTTAGAAATAAACCCTGATTCTATATCAAGGTTTTTTTAAAATATACTCATAGATATTTTTTCTGTGCGTTAATAAAATAGTAATCATATTAATAATAGACAATGCCAACATAAATTCATGTTCTTTAAGAATTAAAAAAATAATAGGTAAAAATAAAAAACTTATTATAGCCGATAAGCCTGAAACTCTTGATATTAAAAAAATAATCAACCAAATCAATATTACACTAATTCCTAGTAAATTATTTAAAGCAAGAATAATTCCTAGAGAAGTTGCAACACCTTTTCCTCCTTTGAATTTAAGAGTAATTGGGAAAATATGTCCTAACAAAATTAAAAGCGCCAAAACATATATTTCATAATTTAATAAATTAAAATTAAATAACAATACTGTTGGGATATACCCTTTCAAAAAGTCTCCAATTAAAGTTATACCAGCAGCAAGTTTATTACCACTTCTGTAAACATTGGTCGCACCAGGATTATTGGATCCATAATATCGAGGGTCTGGCAAAGAAAAAGCCTTTGATACAATAACAGCAAATGGTATTGACCCAATTAAATACATCAATATACAAATAACTGCTAAATAATCATTAATCATATTTTCTAACATTTGATTAATATATAATTAATAATGAGTTTTTTAAATAGTTAAATTATGAATAATTACAAATCAAGAATTTTAAAATCATTTAATACTAGAGCTTCAACTTATGATAAATACTCTCTTATACAAAAAGAGATTTCATTAAGAATGATAGAAAAGCTTAAATTTATAAAAATTTCCCCAAAAAATATACTAGATCTTGGTTGTGGAACAGGGCATTTATCATTATCACTTAAAAAATTATATCCAAACGCCTGCATTACTTGTTTAGATTTTTCATCAGAAATGTTACGTCAATGTAAACTTAAGGACCCAGGTTTTGAGACAATATGTGCTGATATAGAAAGCCTACCGCTCAAAGAACCACAATACGACCTTATAGTCTCAAGCTTAACTTTGCACTGGTGTAAAGAAATTGAAAAAATTTTTTATGACATATATGAAATACTTAATGAAAACGGGCTGTTTATGTTTACAACAGTAGGACCTGATACCTTAAGTGAATTGAAAGAAACATATAAATTAATAGATGATAAAGATCATATTAATTTATTTCATGATATGCATATTTACGGAGACATATTATTAACCACAGGTTTTGATGACCCTGTTATAGACGTTGAAAAGATTACTATAGAATACCCTAGCGTACATAATGTTTTTAATTCTATAAAAAAAATAGGAGCTAATACATTAATAAACAGCCATGGAAACAATATCACTAAATCTATGTATAAAAAAATTATTAATTTATATCCAAAAACTAAAAAAATGATGTATCCAGTAACATATGAGGTGATATATGGAGCATCATGGAAGAAAGTAAAAAGAACAGGTAAAAAAAGCTCTAATTTCATAGAAATAAAAAAAATTTGACTTATATCAAAAGGTTATATTTTCTTAAATTAGAAATTCCATAAATACTAATATTTTGTTAGAATAACACTCAAATTAGCAGGGAAGATTAATGCGGAATTTTATTGTTTTTTTATTATCCACGATACCAGCTTTAGCCTTAGGTGATTGGGAAGTAAATCTACCAAGAGGTGTAACCCCAACAAGTATTTTGGCATATGATTTACATATGCTAATTTTTTATATAACCGTAATAATAGGCATTGGCGTTTTTGGCGTTATGTTTTACTCAATAATACACCACAGAAAATCTAAAGGAGCGGTCCCAGCAAACTTTCACGAAAATACAAAAGTTGAAATTATTTGGACTGTAATACCTTTTTTAATATTAGTTGGCATGGCAATTCCAGCGACACAAGCGCTAATATTAATGGAGGATACATCTGAGGCTGAGGTAACACTCAAAGTTACAGGATACCAATGGATGTGGAAGTATGAGTATCTAGAGGATAATGTATCTTTTTTAAGTAGAATTGATAGTGAGAGTAATAAGGCAAGAAAGCTAAATTCTGGGGTAGATGTTAGGAATGTTAAAAATTATTTATTAGAAGTTGATAACCCTATAGTGCTTCCTATCAATGCAAAAATTAGATTACTTCTAACAGCAAGCGATGTTATACATGCTTGGTGGGTGCCAGAATTAGGTGGGAAAAAAGATGCCGTGCCAGGATTTGTAAATGAAATGTGGTTTAATATTAATAAACCAGGAATTTATAGAGGCCAGTGTGCTGAATTATGCGGGAAAGATCATGCTTTTATGCCCATTGTTGTTAAAGCCGTATCTAAAGCAGAATATGAAAAGTGGGTTATGAATCAGCAAAACAATAATAAAATTGCAAACAAAAAATAAGAGAGAAGCATATGAATACAGACGCAGATCATTTACACGAAGACCATAAAACTGGAATCATGAGATGGATTACGACTACCAATCACAAAGATATTGGTACTTTATATTTATTTTTATCTCTAACAATGTTTTTTGTTGGTGGAGCGATGGCATTAATAATTAGAGCTGAATTATTTCAGCCTGGTTTACAATTGGTTAATCCAGATTTTTTCAATCAAATGACTACAATGCATGCTCTTATAATGATTTTTGGCGCACTAATGCCTGCATTAGTTGGTTTGGCTAATTGGCAAGTACCACTTATGATTGGAGCTCCAGATATGGCTCTACCAAGACTTAATAATTGGAGTTTTTGGATTTTACCATTTGCTCTTAGCATGTTAGCTAGTACATTATTTTTTGAAGGGGGAGCTCCTGCTGCTGGCTGGACTTTGTATCCACCACTAGTACTTCAAGGAGGAGATGCATTACCTTACGCTATTTTCTCAGTTCATTTACTTGGATTATCGTCAATTTTAGGAGCAATAAATATAATTGCAACGATATTAAATATGAGAGCCCCTGGCATGACTTTAATGAAAATGCCTATGTTTGTATGGACTTGGTTAATTACGGCATTCTTATTAATTGCAGTAATGCCAGTGCTAGCAGGCGCTGTAACCATGTTATTAACTGATCGCTTTTTTGGAACAAGTTTCTTTACAGCATCAGGTGGTGGAGATCCCGTTATGTTTCAACATATTTTTTGGTTTTTTGGTCACCCTGAAGTCTATATTTTAATACTTCCAGCTTTTGGAGTTATTTCTACAATTATCCCTGCGTTTTCTAGGAAGAAGCTTTTTGGTTATGATTCTATGGTTTATGCTACCGCTTCTATTGCTTTACTATCTTTTATTGTTTGGGCACATCATATGTTTACTGTTGGGATGCCTCTTGCTGGAGAAATATTTTTTATGATGACAACTATGCTTATTGCTGTACCAACAGGAGTAAAGGTATTTAACTGGATAGCTACAATGTGGCAAGGATCAATGACGTTTGAAACTCCTATGCTATTTTCATTAGCATTCATAGTGCTTTTTACGATAGGAGGTTTTTCTGGTCTAATGATGGCAATTACACCTGTTGATTTTCAATATCATGACACCTATTTTATAGTTGCACATTTCCATTATGTGCTTGTTCCAGGAGCAATTTTTGCTGTAATAGCAGCTGTTTATTTTTGGCTACCAAAATGGACTGGTAAAATGTATGACGAGACTTTAGGAAAAATTCATTTTTGGCTTACAACAATTTTTGTAAATATAACATTTTTTCCTCAACATTTTGTTGGGTTAGCAGGTATGCCTAGAAGGATACCTGATTATGCTGTCCAATTTACTGATTTTAATGCTATTTCAACAATAGGGTCTTTTGGTTTTGGAATAGCTCAAATTTTATTTCTTTATATTTTGTATAAAACACTTCAACAAGATGTCACAGCAGATAATAAAGTTTGGGAAGGAGCTGAAGGTTTAGAATGGACTTTGCCATCACCACCTCCTTATCATTCTTTTGAAGAACCCCCTAAAGTAGAATGAATAAAAAAATAAAAACATATTATCTATTAACAGCTTTTACTGTATTTATGTTCGGTTTTTCCTATATGTTGGTACCTATTTATGAAGTATTTTGTGAAATAACTGGTTTAAATGGTAAAACAGGAAGTATAAATTCTGCATCGGTTATAGAAAAACCAGTAGAGAGGTTTGTTAGAGTTCAATTTACTTCTAATGTTATAAATTCTGCTCCTTTTAAATTTTCTCCTGGTAAAAAAGAAATGGTTGTTCAACCTGGAAAAATTTATACAACATTTTATACCCTTACAAATAAATCTAACGAGACTTTGTTAGCGACCGCAAACCCAAGTATTACACCAGGAAAATATGCTGAATATTTTAAGAAAATTGAATGTTTTTGTTTTACTCATCAACAAATTAACGGTAATGAAACAAAAGAATTAGCTGTTCAATTTATAGTTGATGAAAAATTACCTACCGAAGCGACTAGCTTAGTTCTTGCTTACACTATGTTTGATATTACTAAACAATTAGGATATAAATTGGAGAAATAAAATTATGAGCGCATCAAATAATAATTACTATATACCTCATGGAACAAAATGGCCATTTCTTTCATCTGTATCCTTACTTATATTGTTTCTTGGTCTTTCAAGTTTTTTAAATGGTTCCCCAAGCGGAATGACAATTATGTTAACTGGTCTCGCTTTATTACTTATCATGGTATATGGATGGTTTTCTACCGTAATACAGGAAAGTGAATCAGGAATATATAATTTACAGGTAGATGTCTCTTTTAGATGGGGAATGGTCTGGTTTATATTTTCTGAAGTTATGTTTTTTTCTGCATTCTTTGGATCATTATATTACGCCAGAGAACTTTCTTTACCTTGGCTTGGAGGAGATGGTTATAAAACAGCAACAAATTTAGTTTTATGGCCACAATTTGAAAATGTTTGGCCTTCTAATGGACCATTAAATGTAGGAGGTGATTTTACGTTAATGAAAGCATCTGGTATACCAGCATTAAACACACTAATTTTATTAACAAGCGGTTTAACAGTAACGTATGCCCATCATGGTTTAAAAGAGCAAAATAGAAAGAAATTAATAAACGGTTTAATTCTCACAATATTACTTGGATTTACATTTGTTGCTTTTCAAGCATATGAGTATATTCACGCATATTCAGAATTAAATTTAAAATTAACAACTGGGATTTATGGGTCAACTTTTTTTATGTTAACTGGATTTCATGGTTTACATGTAACATTAGGGGCTATAATGTTGACAGTGATACTTTTAAGGTGCATCAAAGGACATTTTTCTGGAGATAATCACTTTGGTTTTGAGGCAGTAGCATGGTATTGGCACTTCGTTGATGTTGTTTGGCTTGGGTTATTTGTTTTTGTTTATTGGCTCTAATTATAGATGCCATGAGGCTCAATTAAATCGAAGTAATATCCAATAATTAATAGAAAAAATAATAACAGAGATAGCACTATCCTTGTTTTCAGCGAATGAAAACCTCTTTTAGATGGCTTTTTATCTTTTATAATATAGAAAAAACCTAAAGATAGATTGTAAATAATTAGCGTAAGTAAAATTAGTATTATATATTTCATTTTAGATGATTAATTTAACACAAAAACCAGCAGAGAAACAAATTTTATCAAAAGTTATAAAATTATTTATTTTTTTACCTTTAATGTCATTATGTATATTTCTTGGTGTGTGGCAAATAGAAAGAGGACAAGAAAAACAAAATATTTATAATTTATATTTAAAAAATATCTCCAAAGAACCCAAAGAACTCTACAATCTACATGAAAATCTTTCAGAATTTACTAAAATTAAAGTTTTTGGAGATTTTGTGTTAGAAAAACAATTCTTACTTGATAATCAAGTTTATAATCAAAAAGCAGGTTATGATGTTATAACCCCGTTAGAAGTTGATGATAAAATATTGTTAGTTAACAGAGGATGGGTGAGTAATAATAATAGACAGTCAACCCCTGATATATCTATTGTAAAAACAAAGAATCCTATTATTGGTTATATTTATTACTATAAAAGCAGTTATATGCTCTCCAATGACATTTATGAAAATAAATGGCCACTATTAATCCAAAGTATTAATATTAATAAAAAATCATCTTTATTAAACAAGGAAATATTACCTTATGTATTAATCATGAGTGAAAATCAAGATAACGCATATAGCTTAAAAAAAATATATAAAAAAAACCCTCAACTTAAACATTATATGTATGCAGGACAGTGGTTTATTTTCTCTATACTAGGGTTTATTTTTATGATAATTCTTTTAAGGAGATAGATAATTATGAATTCTGGTAGATTAAAATTTTTATTTATTGTTTTAGTTTTTGTTGCACCTTTTATGTATTCTTATATTCTTATCAACGAAAATAATTCAGGAAAAAAATTACCTACTTCTAATTATGGAAAATTTGTAGACCCAATTGTTTCAATAAACAATATTTTATATCTTGATTTTTTTAACAATAAAGTAAACTCAAATTCTTTAAATGGTAAATGGACATTAATTTATTATATTAACAAACATTGTGATTCATTTTGTCTTAATAATATTTATTTATTACGTCAAATTAATACAGCAGCAGGCAAGGATATGAATAGAGTTCAAAGAGTGCTTTTAATCGATACGTCTTACGATAGTAACGACATTTCTTCTATTAGAAAAAAATATCCAAACTTGTTAATTGTTAAAAGAAAATTAAACAACCTCCATAATGTAATAAAAAAAATTAAAGACTATGATACAGATATTTTTATAGTAGACCCAATTGGAAATGTTATATTAAAATATAAAAAAGATTTTAATGGAAAAAAATTTCTTAAAGATTTAAAAAAATTACTCAAACTTTCTAAAATAGGGTGAGCATGAATATTATAACAATAAGAAATCTGAGTTTTTTTGGGGCTATTTTTACATTAGCGGTTATATCTATTGGGGCATGGGTTAGATTGACATATGCAGGTCTTGGTTGTCCAGACTGGCCAGGTTGTTATGGGATATTAGGTATTCCAGACACAATATCAGAACTTACTAGAGCTAAAGAATTATATCCACACGCAATTATTGATAGCGGAAAAGCATGGAGAGAAATGTTACATAGATATTTAGCTGGAACACTTGGTATATATGTTTTTTTTATTTCTTTCTTAACTTTTAAATATGCTAAACACATCAGCGTATATTTACCAATATCTCTTGTATTGTTAATAATAACACAATCACTCTTAGGTATGTTTACAGTTACCGAGCTTGTTAAACCAACCATTGTTACAATGCATTTATTATTTGGCATGGCAACCGCATCATTATTATTATGGAATGGATTGAAAGTTTGCTCGAATAAAGAAATTTTTAATAAACCTGTAAATTCTTATATATTAACTTGCACTCTAGTTTTAATTATACAAATCATTCTTGGTGGTTGGACTAGTACTAACTATGCTTCGCTAGCTTGTACAGATTTCCCTAAATGCGCACAAGAGTGGTGGCCTTCAGATATGAATTTCACTGAAGGTTTTACTATTATAAATTTACCTGATGTAAATTACGAGACCCATCAAATAGATCATAAATCTAAATTAGCAGTGCATTTTACTCATAGACTAGGAGCTTTAATATTAACGTTTTTATTTATAGGTTTGTTTTTGTATTTATTTAAAATACAAAATTCTATAATTTTAAAAAAAATTGGGATGGTGGTGTTGATATTTTTTATTGCCCAAGTTTTTTTAGGAATATCTAATATTTTATTTAGTCTACCAATAACTATAGCGGTTATGCATACTGTAAATGCATGTATATTATTAATGAGTATGATCACATTGTTATTTTATTCGACATGTAATGAACAGAAGTGGTAGAATCATCGAATGGAGAATTCAACAATATATTTCACTCAACGTTTCTTTAATCTTTTAAAAGAGTTTATAATTCTCACAAAACCTAGAGTTAATCTCTTAATCATATTTACTGCAATTGTTGGAATGTTGCTCGCTCATAAAAACCATCTTGATTATGAATTAATATTTTTTGCAAGCATAGGTATTGGGCTAGCAGCGTCTTCCGCAGCAATCATTAACCATGTAATAGATCAAGATATAGATTCCATTATGGATAGGACTAAATCGCGACCATTGGTAAAAGGATTTATAAAACCTTTACATGCAATATATTTTGCTATTTTTTTATCTGTAACATCTATAGTGCTTTTATACACACTAGTAAATACATTAACCTCTATATTAACATTTTTGACAATAATCATATACTCGTTAATCTATTCAGTATACTTAAAAAACCTCACTCCTCAAAATATTGTTATTGGCGGAATCGCAGGAGCCATGCCACCTTTATTAGGATGGACTTCCATTACTAATCAAATAGAACCTTTCCCGCTTATTTTATTTTTAATAATTTTCCTTTGGACACCACCACATTTTTGGGCTTTAGCGGTATATAAGTATAATGATTATAAAAAGGCTGATATTCCAATGTTACCTGTAACGCATGGTAAAGACTTTGCTAGACTGCATATTTTTCTATATTCTATACTCTTATTTTGTATTACTTTATTCCCTTATGTTCTTAGTCTCTCTGGGAATATATATCTAATTGGAACAATAATTATTGGTTTAAAATTTATGATAGATTCTTACATACTTATGAGGTCAAAATCAGACACAAGAGCTATACAGTTATTTAGGTACTCTATTACTTATTTAGCAATATTATTTGCTTTACTTTTGGTTGATCATTTTTGGTATTTAAACTTATATTGAGTTTAAGCAAGCAGCATAGAATCTTTCAAAAGACCTAATGATTTATTTTCTATTTGTCTAATCCTTTCTATAGAAACATTATATTTTTTTGAAAGCTCTTCTAACGTACTTTTATCTTCATTTAAATAACGTTGCTTAATTACATCTTTGCTTCGGCTGTCAAGCTTAGACATGGCAATCTCTAATTTTCTCGAATCAGTATTACTGTCTGCTTCATATTCTAATTTTAACAAAGGATCAGCACTATCATCTGTTAAATATGTAGAAGGTGACATTTCATTGTCATCTGATGGATCAAAAGATACATCTAGCCCTGACAATCTTGATTCCATAAGAGTAACCGTTTCTGATTTTACATCCAATTCTTTTGCTATATCATCAGTTTCTCTTTTTGTTAACCATGAAGATGTAGTTTTTTTACTTTTTAGTTTAAAAAATAATTTTCGTTGAGCTTTTGTAGTAGCTATTTTAACCATTCTCCAATTTTTTAAGACAAACTCATGTATTTCAGCTCTTATCCAATAAATTGCAAATGATAGTAATCTTACATTTCTATTTGGATCAAATCTTTTCACGGCTTTCATTAACCCAATATTTCCTTCTTGAATTAGATCAAGTAACGGTAATCCATAACCTCTATAAGTCTTAGCAACATGCACTACAAATCTTAGGTGAGCCATAACTAGTTTTTTTGCAGCTTCTATATCATCTGATTTATGAAGATTTTCAAATAGTTTTTTTTCTTCTTGTTGAGATAGGAGAGGTGTTTTCCTTAACTCATTAAGGTATAGCTCAAGGGAGTCTGTTGTTTCAAGACCTTTTGATATATCAATTGGCAAATGTCCTACTAATTCATTACTCATAACATATGCTCCTACAAGCTAATTATAGTGTCTTATTTTAAGGATTCAAGGCCTTAAATGACATTATTTTCTTATAATAATCAATATTTTAGGTAAATTTTATCCGCTAATAAATAATTTTATAAAAAATGACTATTTTTTTAATTATAACATTTGCTATATAATTCATGTGGTGAAAACGCTGAAATATACACTGACACTATCCATAAGTATTCTGATATCAGATATAGCCATTTCTGGTATAAATTTCAATGATCGAATAGAACAATATCAACTTAATAATGGACTCAAAATCATATTGATTAATGATGATAGAAGCTCAACTGTCATGTCTAGCATATGGTACAAAGTGGGCTCTAGTTATGAATACGAAGGTGTTACAGGAATATCGCATGTTTTAGAACATATGATGTTTAAAGGAACCAAAAACACAAAACCAGGAGAATTTTCAAGAGAAATTAAAAAAATAGGAGGAACAGAAAATGCTTTTACTGGAAAAGATTTTACCGGCTATTATCAGAAGGTGCATAAAGATTATATAGAATTATGTCTTAAATTCGAATCTGATAGGATGACTAATTTAAACTTATCAAAAAATGATTTAAAAAGCGAAAGAGAGGTTGTAAAAGAAGAAAGAAGGTTGAGGACAGAAGATAATCCTACTTCAAAATTATTTGAGAAAATAGGACTTCAATTTTTTGGTTTTAATGGATATGGAATACCTATAGTTGGAACAATGGATGATATTAATGCGATTACAGTTGAGGATTTAAGAAAATGGTATTCCAATTATTATACTCCAAATAACGCAACACTTATTATCGCTGGATCTTTTAATAAAGAAGAAATAAAACAATTAATACAAAAATATTATGGAAAAATTGAAAAAAGAAGCATTCAAAATTTTTCAAAAAAAAGTAATATTCAAATATCATATGAAGATATAATTTTAAAAGATAATGTATCAGACCCTATTTTAATTCTTTCTTTTAATAAAGAACCTTTTACAAATATTAATAGAAAGGAATCTTATGCATTAGAAATATTACTTGAGTTAATGGATGGTTCTTATTCTTCTAGATTTTCAACAAATTTGGTTGATAAACAGATTGCGTTCAATACATTTATTTCATACGACACTTATTCAAAAGAGAATAATTTGGTTTCTATAGGAGGTTCTCCTAGAAAAAATGTGAGTGTTGACGAATTAAAGACATCAATAATAAAAGAATTTAATAATTTTATTGAGAAAGGCCTTAAAGATAATGAATTGAAATATACTAAATCAAGATTAATAGCACACAATATATATAAATTTGATTCTATTTTTTATCAAGCAATGCAAGTAGGAACGTTAGAAACAAAAGGTTTTAATTGGCAGTTACTTGACCAATATATTGTTGATATTGAAAGTATTACTGAACAAGATTTAATCAATGTTGCAAAAAAATATATATCAGAAGATCATATGTTAACCTCTATAATTAAACCATTATGATAAAATTCATTTTTACCTCTATATTAGTTTTTTTTATATATCAATATGACTCTTACGCATACCCAAATATAAAATTTATAAAAGATAATGCTGATTATTTACTTATAGAAGAGAATTCATTACCAATAATAGACATAAGACTTGGCATAAAATATGGCAGCAGAGATGATAAGTCAAGAAAAGGAATAACAAATTTTGCAGTTAATTTACTACATAAGCAAAAAGTAGATAACATTAAACTCATAAATCATTTTGAGAGAATTGGTGCTATATATAACTCAGATGTTAGTAGGGATTCAAGCCATATATCAGTTAGATTAATTAGTACGCCTGAAAATATAGATTATGTGTCAAAAAAACTTAATATATTACTTAAACACAATCATATAACCCAAAGTTTGATAGATGATAATAAAGATAAGGTGCTTAATACTATAAACAAAAGCAAACTAAACCCCACGTCAATAATACAAAATAAAGCAAATGAAATATTTTTCACAAATACTGGTTATGCACATCCTATTCTAGGATACAAAAAAAATATTGAAGATTTAAATATTGAAGAATTAAGAGATCATTTAGATTTGATAATTAATCAAAAATCTATTGAAATAAATATAGTTGGTGATATAAATGAAAATTATTCTGCAAATTTAATATCTAATATTTTTAAAGGTATACCACAAGGCAGATATGTCGATAAAGAAAAATTTATACTAAATTATAAAAAACGTAGACAATTAATTAATATTCCGCATGAAAGTAAACAAACTCATATAGCAATATATGCGCCTTCAATTACACGTCTTGATAAAAATTTTTATAATATTTTAGTGGCCAATTATATTTTTGGTGGAAGTGGATTTGGCTCTATGCTTATGAAAGAAATTAGAGAAAAAAAAGGTTTGGCATATTCTGTTTATAGTTATTTAATGCCATATAATGATTTTGGGGTACTTAAAATAAGTATGCAAACAGAAAATAAAAATACTAATAAAGCTATAGAGATATTAAAAAATCAAATTATAAGATTTAGAAATTTCAATATATCTAGAAGTAGCGTTGGATTTGCTAAAATAGGGTTATTGAGAAGTTTTAATTTACGATTTGATACAAATAAGAAAATGTTAGAAAATCTCTCTGCAATTAATAAATATGATATGCCTGAAAATTATTTTGAAAACTATATCAATGGTATTAGTAACGTAACTATACACTCTATTAGACAATCTCTTAATTCTAGCATTATGTTTGACAATAATCTTATAGTTACCGTTGGAGATCATTGATTGAAAGATTATAAACTTAAAATCACTGCCGGAGATATGAGATCTAGGCATTTATCATTTTCTAGCAATGATTTACTTAAACCTACTAAATCTTATATTAGAGAAACAATTTTTAATATGATAAAAATAAATAATAAAATGATTTCTTTAGATTTATTTTCTGGAAGTGGAATTTTATCTGCTGAAGCTATTTCAAGAGGAATTGGAAAGGCGATCCTCGTTGAAAAAAATAAAAAAATTTGTAAAAAAATTATTTTAGAGTTTAAAAAATTAAATATTAATAATTATGAAATATTTTCTGAGGATGCAATAATATTTTTAGATAGATTCGACCACTTGGGTTATAATATAATTTTTATAGATCCTCCTTATAATGCAAATCTTTTAAAACTGGTAATAAATAAACTTAAAAAAAACAATCTTTTAAGTACAACTAAATACATATATATTGAACAAAATAAGAAAAAGCATAATCAAGAACTTATAAACTTAATATCAGACACACATAATATTTTAAAAGATTTGAGTATAGGCGATGTTAGTTATACAATCGCTATGAAGAGGTAGAATATGGCGCTTATAGCAGTATATCCAGGAACATTTGACCCCATTACCAATGGCCACTCTGACTTGGTCAAAAGAGGTTGTAAATTATTTGATAAAATTTTAATTGTTGTTGCTGAAAACCCGCAAAAAAATACGTTATTTAGCATAGATGAAAGAGTGGGGTTTATTAAGAATATTTTTTCTAATGAAGATAAAATAGAAGTTTTCCCATTAAATAAACTATTAGTAGATTTCGCTCAAGAACATTCAGCAACTGTAATATTAAGAGGTTTGAGAGCCATATCAGATTTTGAATACGAAGTACAATTAGCTAGCATGAATAGGTCAATGAATCCTGATATAGAAAGTGTATTCATGAGCCCAGCAGAAGAATTTGGTTTTTTATCTTCTAGCATAATTAAAGATATTGCTAAACATAAAGGAAGTATAGATAAATTTGTAGACAAGAATGTGGCTGATGCTATATACAAAAAAATTAAATAATTATTTTTGACAATTGCTACAATAAAAAGAAGACCTCCCACTTATTCGTATATTTTTTATCTTCTTCCCACATGCGCATTTTTCTAATCCATAAATTAATAATTTTTGTTTAAAATAACCTGGAGATCCATCAATACTTTGAAAATCTTTGATGCTTGTTCCACCTGCTTTAATAGATTTTTGCAAAACTTTTTTAATCGATTTTACTAGATTTTTAAACTTATCAGTTGATAATAATTTACAATTTTTATTGGGTTTTATTTTTGACATATATAATGCTTCAGAAGCATAAATGTTACCAATTCCAA
>CAJWJQ010000024.1:0-16986 GCA_913041905.1 uncultured Gammaproteobacteria bacterium | reverse complement strand
TCTATATTTTCAGAACCATTATAAACTAAGAAATGTTTTCCTTTAGCTCTTCCCATTAAAGTAACACCTGTTTCTTGTGCTACATTCAAACCCATTTCAGTAATGCCAGATCTTGAAATTAAATATGGTATCTCCATTTGCGCTACTTTAATTACCATCTCTGACGTCAGTCTTCCTGTTGTATAAAATATTTTATCTGTACTTTTAATATCATCAAGCCACATATTTCCTGCAATTGCATCTACCGCATTATGTCTACCAACGTCTTCAACAAAATCTATTATTTTTTCTCTATCACATAATGCACAACCATGCACAGCCCCTGAGAGTCTATATATTTCATTTTTATCATGAAGTAATTTTAATATTTTATAAATTGTAGATTGTTTAAGTTTAGTTGATTTAATATTTTTTAATTTTAAATCATCCCATACTCCCCCAAAAGAAGTTCCTTGACCACATCCTGATGTAACTATTTTGTGTGTTAATTTATTTTCTAAATTAATTTGGTCATCAATAGTTTTAGCTGCAGCAGAATTTGTTTCCCAATCAACGTGCACAGATTTTAAATCATTTAGCGATGATATAAACCCTTGGTTTCGTAAATAACCTATAACAAGCGCTTCAGGATAATGCCCTAGCGTCATCAAGGTTACAACTTCTTGTTTATTCACATATACAGTTAATGGTAGCTCTCCTGTTACTGGAAACTCTCTTTTATTGTTATATTCATCAACCACCTTAATATTTTTAGGTGATGGTCTTTTTGATTTTGTCAAATCAGGTTTTTTAGTTTTATTGGTTTTCATAATCTGTTAAATTGTATTATACAATCAATATTTAAATGATGAGACTCTTTTTAATTTCTTTTTTATTTTGTTTTTCCTTTAATGCATATGCAGAAGTAATAAAGGTTACGATTTTAGGTTCTGGAACACCTAGGCCAAGCATTGAAAGATTTAGTCAATCAATATTAATTGAAGCGAATAAAGAAAAACTTTTATTTGATGTTGGCAGAGGGATGTCAATTAGATTAAATCAGATGGATATTGGAATAGGAGAGGTTGATACAGTTTTTCTTACGCACATGCATTCTGACCATATTTTGGGATTACCAGACCTATTAATGACAGGTTGGATTTATCAACGCAAAAATCCTTTAACTATTTTTGGACCTACTGGAACAAATAAATTTATTAAAAATATAAAAAAAGCTTTTGCAGAAGATATAGCCATCAGAACTGTTGCACCAGAAAATCATAAACTTGATGGATTGGAAACAAAAATTTTTGAAATTAAAGAAGGGCTTGTATATAAAAAAAATCATTTAAAAGTTTTAGCGTTTAGAGTTGACCATGGCGGAGGAGTAAAACATGCCTTTGGTTATAAAATTATTTACAAGGATCAATCTATTGTAATTTCTGGTGACACAAATTATTCAAAAAATCTTATAAAGCACGCAAGAAATTGCGACCTTTTAATACATGAGATAGCGGATGCTCCTGATAAGTTAATTAAAAAATTTCCTAAAGTGCAAGGATTAATGAATTATCACACTACTCCGAATGAAATGATTAAAATTATAAATGAAGTTAACCCAAGATACACGGTTTTAACTCATGTGCTTGCATTAGGAGGTGTTTCTGAAGATCAAATTATTAAAAAAATAAAGAAAGGACTTAAAAAAGATTATGTTGTAAAAATAGCATACGATTTAATGTCAATTGATGTAAAAGATAAGATTAAAGTATATTCAGCAGACTACACAAATGAAAGATAAAACTAAAATTATAGGTATTATAAATTTAACAGAGGATAGTTTTTCTGACGGAGGAAAATACTTAGATAAAAACAATGCAATTAATCATATAAAAAAAATAATAAAAGAAGGTTGCAAAATTATTGATATTGGCGCTGAATCAACAAGATTAGGATTTCATGATATATCGACTGACATGCAATTGAAAAAAATGTTACCAATTCTAAGTGAAATCAAAAAAATAAACCAAGATATTAAAATCAGCATAGACACAAGATCAAGTAAGGTTGCAGAGGAAACACTAAAAGAAGGTGCGTCTATAGTTAATGATGTTTCTTCAGGAACTTATGATCAAGATATGTTTAATATAGTTTCTAAATATAATGCAGAAATTATTTTAACACATATGCCAAAAGAATATCTTGAACAGAAAAATATAAAATCCAATAATATAATTAAAGATATTTCTAATTATTTTGATGAAATTATTAAAATTGCAATTGCCAAAGGAATCAAAAAAGAAAATATTATTATAGACCCAGGTATAAGTTTTGGAAAATCTGGAACTGACAATATTGAGATTTTAAAAAATGTAGAATATTTTGTTGAAAAATTTGAACGTGTTTGTTTAGGTGTAAGCAATAAAAGATTCTCTTCTAAAATTTTTAAAAATATAAAAGATGATGATTTAAAAATTATATCTTTAACAATATCTGCTTATGCTACGTTTAAAAACATTGAATTTTTAAGAGTCCATGATATAGATGCGAATCAAGACGCTGTTGATGTTGCGTGGAAAACAATTAATTCTCTATAGAATATTCTAACAAACCTTCAAATTCTTTAACAAATTTTTTTATATTATAAAAGTCATCAATTAATTTTCCATCTGTAAGCTTATCCTTTATTTTTAATTTATATTTTTTATCTTTAGCTAATTTAATAACAGAATTTTTATATTCATCCATGTCTTTTACAATTAACTCTTCTAAATCTAATGCTTTTAATAGGCTCATCGTAACTCTAGAAGCAAAGTGTTTGCCACATAAAGTTACTACTGGTATTCCACATTGAATAGCATCAGTTGTTGTGGTATGTCCATTATAAAACCTTGTGTCTAGCATAATATCAGCTAAACCCAATCTTTTTATATGTTCATCTCTAGAAACTCTTTCTGCAAATATTACCCTTTTCTGTTCAATGCCATTTTCTTGTGCATATTTTAAAAGGTTTATTTTATTTTTTTGATTATCATTAAGAAGCCATAGCACAGATTTTGGTAAATCTTTTAAAATTTTAAGCCAACAATCAAACATCGTTTTTTCAATTTTGTAAGGTTGATTAAAACAAGATAGCACAATAGAATTTTTGGGTAGACCACATTCCTCTTTTGTAGCCTTTAATTTATTAAACTTTTGCTCCCCATCATTAATTTGATAATATCTTGGCATATATAAAAATTTTTCTTTATAGAATTGTTGTTGATGTTCTGGCGTAATGGTTTTATCGGTGATTATATAATCATAGTCATTAGACCCAGAAGTACCTGGATATCCAAGATATGATATAGTTTTTTTAGCTAATTTATTTTGCATGATATGAAGTTTATTATTAGGGATTAGAATAGATAGGTCTATGAGAATATCTAATTGATAAGATAAAATAATTTTTATAATTTCATCGTCATCTATATTATCTATATCAATAAATTCTGTAATATCTTTTGTTAATTTTTCCTTACACTCCTGTGTGTGGTTATATGAAAATAAATAAATACTAAATTTTTTTAAATCATGTTTAGAGAAGAAATTTTTCATTAAATGAAACGTAGGATGATTCCGAAACTCACCACAAATATATCCTACTTTTATTTTGTCACTTTTGTTTTGATCAGTGTAAATCATATTATCTTTTGCATGTAGAGGAATATTATTTTTTTTCCATGAACTTGCTACTTGGAAATTAGTTTTTTCATCGTCACATCTAGAAACATTTAAAAATGGATGTTCAATGCCATTGCCAACCATAGCATCTAATTTTTTTGATATTTGATCAATATTTTCCCATTCACAAGTATCTTTCAGGACTCTAAATAATAAAACCAAAGCCTTTGAGTTACTCTCATCCAATCTTAGAGTATTGTTTATATAAATAACGCATTGCTCATAATCCTTAACACCTTCAAATGCTAAGGCAATATTATAATTTGCATCTATATATGCTTTATCTATATCAATTGCTTCTTTGGCGTATGCTATTGCTTGCAGATAGTTTTCTTTTTCAATTTCAATTACCGATAAATTATTAAGAACTTCTTTAGATTTATAAATTGACAATGCTTGAAGGTAACATTCTTCTGCTTGTTTTATTTTCCCTTTTAATTTTAGAATATTTCCCGCATTAATATGAAGTTTAGGGTTGCTAGGATAATCTTTTAAAGCATTTTGTATTTCTATTAAACTTTGATTAAGATTTCCACTTTTAAGCGTATTTCTAATTTCAAATATATATTCTTCAAGTGATTTCTTTTCAGACATTAGCTTAAATTAGATTTTTTAACTTTTACTGCGCAGAATTTAAATTCTGGAATTTTTGCATCAGGATCTAATGCCGCATTGGTTAAAAGATTTGCTGCTGATTCAACATAGCAGAAAGGTATAAAAATTTGACCTAATTGCAGAGCATCATCACGTCTTATATAAACATTCAGCTTGCCTCTTCTAGACTCAACGGTAATTAAGTCTCCTTCAGAGACTCCGAGTTTATTCATATCTTCTAGGCACATATTTGCATTAGGGTCTGGTTCAATTTGATGAAGTATACTTGCCCTTCTAGTCATAGATCCAGTATGCCAATGTTCAAGCTGTCTACCTGTAATTAAAATAAAGTTAAATTCATTATCAGGCAACTCATCTGCATTAGTAAATGGAGATGGCACAAATTTAGCTAAACCATCTGAAGTAGGGAAGTCTTGGGTAAAGATGACTGGTTGACCAGGATCAGAATTCGTTTCACAAGGATAGGTAACGGAATGTTCATTTTTTAATCTTTCCCATGTAATGCCAGCAATACTAGGCATACACTGAGTCATTTCTTCAAACACATCACTAGGGCCTGAATAATTCCATTTTAAATCCAATCCTTGAGCAACCTTCTGTATTATCCATAAATCTTGTTTAGCATCTCCGGGAGGATTCACTGCCTGTCGTCCTAATTGAACTCTTCTATCCGTGTTTGTAAAAGTACCAGTCTTTTCAGGAAACGCTGAAGCTGGCAGTATAACATCGGCGAATAAAGCCGTCTCTGTAACGAAAATATCTTGTACGACTAGATGCTGCAATGCGGATAAAGCTTGTCTTGCATGATTTAAATCAGGATCTGACATTGCTGGATTTTCACCCATAACATATAAACCGGTTATTTTTTTATCAATAACAGCATCCATGATTTCTACTACTGTTAACCCAGGTTTTTTATCTAGGCTAGTGCCCCAAAAATTTTCAAAGAATTTATTAACATCAGAATCATCAACTCTTTGATAATCTGGAAAAACCATAGGAATCAAACCTGCGTCTGATGCACCTTGTACATTATTTTGACCTCTTAGTGGATGTAATCCAGTCCCAGGTCTACCAATTTGACCTGTCATTAAGGATAGAGAAATAAGTGCACGAGCATTATCTGTACCATGCACATGTTGAGAGATACCCATACCCCAGAAAATTATAGATGCATTTGATGATGCATATATTTTTGCAATTTCATTTATTTTATCAACGCTAATTCCACAAATTTTTGACATTGCTTTTGGCGTATAATTTTTTAAATGTTTTTTAAGTTTTGCATAATCTTTAGTTCTTTCTTTAATAAACTTTTTGTCCACTAAATCTTGATCAATTATGGATTTCATTATTGCATTTAACAATGCTACATCTGTATCAGGTTTAAACTGTATAACGTGTTGAGCATGCCTAGATATATCGGTATTTTTTGGATCCATAACAATCAAAGTCTTTCCTTCTTTAGCAGCATTTTTCATAAAAGTTGCAGCAACTGGATGATTAACTGTTGGGTTTGAACCTATAATAACTATTACCTCAGCTTCTGTTACATCTGCAACTTGATTAGACACTGCGCCGGATCCTATCATTTCTAATAATGCTACAACAGAGGATGCATGACATAATCTTGTACAATGATCCACATTATTAGTATTAAAACCCGTCCTAATTAATTTTTGAAATAAATAAGCTTCTTCATTAGAGCCTTTAGCACATCCAAAACCTGCTAGAGCATTCGATCCTTTATTTTCTTTAATGTTCTTAAATCCATCAACAACTTTTTTTAGCGCTTGATCCCAGGTAGTTTCTTCAAAAATTTCTGATATATTATTTAAGTTAAAACCACTTACATCAATATTCTTATCAATATTTTTTTTTCTTATAAGTGGTTTAGTTAATCTACCCGTATTATTTATATAATCAAAACCATATCTTCCTTTAACACATAATCTACTGAGATTTGAAGGACCATCTCTTCCTTGTGTATATAAAATTTTGTTATCCTTTACATTGTAAGTTAACAGGCAACCTACACCACAATACGGACAGACGCTATCAACTTTTTTATCAGGCACATTAAGACCTACATCTTTTGATGGCATTAAGGCTCCAGTTGGGCATGCTTGTACACATTCTCCGCAGCCAACACAAGTACTCTTGCCCATTGAATCATTAATATCAAACACAATTTCTGATTGAAAACCTCTATTTGCATATCCAATAACATCATTAACCTGTTCTTCTCTACAGGCTCTAACGCATCGTGTACACTGTATACATGCGTCTAAATTTACAGCAATTGCTGGATGACTAAGGTCATGTTTATATTGAACTTGCGAAGGAAACCGACTTTTCTGAACTCCTAGAAGGTTTATCCATAAATTTAACTCACTATCTTTGTTATAAACTTTATCCGAAACATCGGTATCTAGTAATTCAAGAACCAATTTTTGAGAATGTTTAACTCTATCGTTTTTGGTATTTATTATCATTCCTTCTGAGACAGTTCTAAAACACGATGGTTGAAGCAAGCGTTCTCCTTCTATCTCAACCATGCAAGCCCTACAATTTCCATCAGGCCTCATTCCGTCTTTAAAGCATAAATGCGGTACCCAAACACCTTCTTTTTTAGCAACATTAAAAATAGTTTCACCTTTCTCTGCATGAATTTTTTTTCCATCTAGCGTAATAGATACACTCTCATGTATTTTTATATCTTTAGGATTTACTGACATTTTTTATTTCCTCAGGAAAAAATTTTATTACAGATTTTAATGGGTTAGCTGCAGCTTGCCCTAATCCACAAATGGAAGCATCTGTCATAACTTGAGCAAGATCTTCCAAGAGTGAAATATCCCAATTATTTGTTTTCATCAATGTAGATGCTTTTGCTGTTCCAACTCTGCAGGGAGTACATTTACCGCAAGATTCATGTTCAAAAAAACGCATGGTATTACGAGCCGCATTTATAGCTTTATCTTTGTCAGAGAGAATTATTATTGCAGCCGAGCCAATAAAACAGCCATGTTTTTCTAATGTACCAAAGTCTAGAGGTATATTATTCAATGAAGCTGGGAGAATACCTCCTGAAGCACCACCAGGAAAATAACCATAAAAGTTATGCCCATCTAACATTCCGCCTGCAAACTCTTCAATTAATTCTTTAACAGTTATACCGGCTGGAGCCAGATGCATACCGGGATTTTTTACTCGCCCACTAACTGAAAATGATCTCAAACCTTTTCTTCCATTCCTCCCGTTTGATATAAACCAATCAGAACCTTTTTCAACAACATCTCTAACCCAAAATAAAGTTTCCATATTATGCTCTAAGGTAGGCTTTCCAAATAATCCAACTTGCGCAACAAAAGGAGGTCTCAGTCTAGGCATACCTCTTTTACCTTCAATGGATTCAATCATTGCAGATTCTTCTCCACATATATAAGATCCAGCTCCACGCCTTAATTCAATATCAGGAATTTCTCTTTTAAATTTTTTACGCACTTTATCTAATTCATTAAACAAAATCAGTCTTACTGCAGCATATTCATCTCTTAAATAAATATAAATCTTATCTATGTCTACCACCTCAGAGGCAATTAACATGCCTTCTAAAAACCTATGAGGATCCGACTCTAAGTAATAACGATCTTTAAATGTTCCAGGCTCTCCTTCGTCTATATTTACTGCAAGCAATCTAGGCGCTTGTTGATCTATTAATATCCTCCATTTTTTACCAGCCGGAAAACCTGCTCCCCCTAACCCTTTTAGGTTAGAGTTTTCTAGCTCTTTTATAATATTCTCTTTTGAAATGGCGCCATTTTTTAATTTCTCCAATAATTTGTAACCGCCATTTTTAATATATTCTTCCATCATTATATACTTTGGAACTTTAGGGCTAATATTTTTATTATCTACAGCATGTTTTATTTTCTTTAAATTTGCGTTATCAATTGGATTGAATTTAACAACGGCAACAGGTGCATTCTGACACCTACCAACACAAGGAACTTTTTGTATTCTAATTTTTCCTTTATAGTAATTTTCTAAATCATCAACAAGATTATTGGCGCCATTCATCTCACAGCTAATAGAATCACAAACTCGTATAGTTAAAGCAGGGGGCAGAACGTCTCCATTTTTTGTAATGTCAAAATGATGATAAAAAGTTGCAACCTCATAAACTTCAGTCTGAGAGATTTTCATTAAGCTTGCTAAGGCTGTTATATAATCTTCATTTATATGTCCTTTGGTATCTTGTATGAGATGGAGATATTCAATTAAATGATCACGCCTATAATTGGATGTATGTAATATTTTAATCAAATCATCTCTGATCTTAAAATTGACTTTTCTTCCTCTTGTCCTTAACTTCTTATTTTTTTTGAATATATTTTCTACATTCATTCCGCCCAACTTCTCATCTGTTGATTGAGACAAAGGTTCAAGCATTTTCATTAAATCATCTGATGTTATATTTCTAATATTTGTATTTTTAAGTTTAGGCAGTACAAATCGCTCCAATCTTGACCATTCTTTTTTCCACGTAGCATCATCTACCTGCTCTTTTCTCTTGTTAATCCATTCTTCAGCTATTTCTCCAAATGTTGATAAATTATTTTTTCCTTTTGATTTATTTTTCTTAGCTTGTATATCAATACCATTTAATAATTCATTTCTTAGTAACTCATGTTGCTCTCTAGCTCGTTTAAGATTAATAGAAGGATATTCTCCCATAGAATAAATCCTTTCCTTTCTTTTTTCATTTTCATAAATGTGATATCTAAACTGCCAATGTTTATTACCATTTTTTCTAATTATAATTGTTAAGCCCATACCGTCAGAGAGTCGATAATCTGTTTTTTTTATCTTTGCATTTTTTATTTGTTTTTCTGTTAGTTTAGGCATATTTTTACTTCATTTGTGGGTATCATTGTGGGTATTAATGTGAGTATTGATAAACCAGTAAATATTTGTGGGTACCAAAAATAATCATACCCACAGAATACTCTGTATATTATTAGATAGCAAATAAAAATGATATTTTTATATTATATTAATAACTATAATTAGAAAAACGCAGGAGAATTAAATGTCTAATGAAAAAACTTATAGCAAAGAAGAAATTGCAGATTATTTAAAATCTAATTTACCTCATTGGTATTATGAAAATGGTTGGATAAGAAGAAAATATAAAACTAGCGGTTGGAAGGGAACTTTAATGGTGATTAACACGGTTGGGCATCTTGCAGAATCTGCTTGGCATCATCCAGATATCTCAGCTTCATATGCTTTTGTTATTGTTAAACTACAAAACCATGCCGCAAAAGGGATTACCGATAAAGACTTTCTCTTAGCTGAAAAAATTGAAGAGGTAATACAGTGGAACCCTTCAAAAGAGGATAATACTTTAGAGGGAACTCCAGATGATCCAAGGTTTAAATATATAAAATATAACTAAGGCAATAATTTTTTTACAGCTCTTGTAATTTCTGAGCTTGGTAGACCGTTTGCGATAATCCTCCTAACTTGTAAACTTTGATCTAATATATATATATTTGAGCTGTGCTCGACAATATAATTTTCAGAAGCAGCGTCCAATAGAGCATATTTAGTCCTAAAATATTGAGATATTTTGTCTATGTTTTTTTTATCAGATGTAATTCCTATAATTCTTTTATCGAAAAATTTTACATAAGTTGCCAGATGCTCAGGTGTATCTCTTTTATAATCAACACTAATAAAAATAGGTTGGATTTTTTCGGCGTCCTTACCTAATTCTTTCATACTTTTTGATATATCTAATAAGGTAGCAGGGCAAATATCAGGGCAGTGCGTATAACCAAAAAAAATTAAAATTATTTTACCTTTAAAAACTTCTAATTTAAAATCTTTAGATTTTGTTGTTAAAAATTCAGTATCTGATAATGCCTTAGACATATCAGGCATGGAATATGCCATAGGTGACAAGGCTATTATTAAAAATAACCCTACAAAACATCTTTTAAATTTTAAGTATAATACAATCATCTCATTTACGATTTTTCAAACGTCAATAATCACAACTATAATCTTTCATTTACCTGTAGACAAGTAGAAGAAGTGGCTAGAATTAACTAACCACTTCTATGTATTGAGAATATATATTACTTGCGTGAGTGTGCGTGTCCTGCACGTAACCCTAAATCACAGTTTCCTGCGCTAGCAAGTACATCTCCTGGGAAAGAAGTGCCTTCATAACCAACTTCTTTGTTGATTCTTCTAGCAATTGCTCTCTCATCGTCTGTAGCAAAATGTTCGTCCCACGCAGCTAATCTTTTTCTCATGTACCAGTGCCACACCGGTGGAACTAGTGCAATAAAGAATACTACGAAGTATCCCCATCCTGTATTTGGTCCATTACAATCTTCAAGTTCCCAAAAATGAGTTTCTCCACGATCGTGATGGTCGCATTGTCTTCCAATTTCAATAAAGAACCACGAAGTAAATGCAGTTGAATTATCCCAGTTATGGCGATAATCAATAGGTTGATCTTTCACACGGATTAAGCCGTAGTGTTCTAAAAAGTTCAACGCTTCTAATTCGAAGTTTGAAATTGTCCATACACCTAAAAGAACAGCAAACCCAATCCAGCCACCTGCCATAAAGAACAAAGTAACTGTTGGAAGAGACATTAGATAGCCACGAATCCAACGGTTTTGCCATGAGATAAATGGAACGCCCATACGAGCTAGTCTTTCTTTTTCCATATTAAATAGAAATTTTGATTGACCAATATGGGATAAAGGAAAGTGACCATACAATGTGCGACCGCGAGGTGCAGTTGCAGGATCATCTTCACATCCAAGTTCTAAGTGATGGTTGTATACGTGCGAATAGCAAAAATCTGCTTTCGTTGACAACGCCATCATTAGACGAGAAATCGTAAAACCAAAACCTTTGGTATGCGATAGTTCATGTCCGTAAATGATTCCGATACCAATAAAGATACCAGATGACATTGTTGCGCCATATAAGTTCAAGCCAGTAATACCTTCGTGCATAACTATTAAGCCAGGTAGCCCAAGAGCTGCACCAAGATCCATTATTACCGCACCTTCAGCTCCAGCTAAAGACATGTACGAGTAAACTCTCCATGCTAATACTAGTTGAAAAAGTACGAATATTGGAAGCATAAAGTACATAGTTAAGTTTTGAAAAGTTGCCCAGCCGTAAGTGTTTCCATTTTCGTCTGTACCAACTCCGGATGTTTCAAATTTTGTAGCGATGTCTACAATTAGACCTACAAAAAGTAAAACAACACCTAACCATGCGAATACGCCGCCGATTAATACGCCTGTCATAGCAACCAAAATTAAAAATGGTGCTAGAAGATAGCGTATGTTTAATAAAATATTACCAATCATATTATCCTCCTGTAATAATTAGTAATTGAGAACTCATTAGAGGGAGGTTCAAATAAGCCTTCAATAATTTGACCTTACCTATTTGTTAAAAGAGAGTGATTGATTTGCATCAAGAATATTTGATAATTGATTTGTATCATTTATCTAATAATTTTTATTGATTTGTCTCAGCATGCTTTCCTAAAATTTTTGATCCATCTCAATGTTGGTTTTATAAAACATGTTGTTTTTATTAGAATTTTAATACTTTCTAATATGCTATAAATATATCAAAATTATTTTGACCTAATTTAAAAAAGGTTTTAGTATTATTTTATCGGGGATATATTCCCTAAGGAGCCTGGTTCTAGAGGTTAATACTTCTAGGCTTGAAACACTTGTTTACAGGTATAATCGTTCGATTTATCTGGGAGGTAAAGATGATCGGAAACATATTATTAAATGTACGTTACCTACTAGCGCCAATACTAATTATAGTAGCTGGAGTTGGTGTCCTAATCGGAGGCATAATGTCTTGGTTGGGTGTAGTACTTCTTTTTGTAGGTCTAATTGTAGACATCGCTACGAAATTTGAAACTACTGGAATAGGTACTGACGAAAACGGAGAAACATTAGGATGGGCAACTTTTCAAAACTTGACCATGTACTTTATGCTTCCAGTTTTCGCATTGTTCCAACTAGTATTTGCATGGAGACTTTATTCATTCATGGCGCTAGGTGGAGCTGAAGGTGCGGTAATAATGGATCTTGGTGCAGCTCTTGGGCTACCTGGCTTAATAGTTATGCACGAAGGTATTACTGGCTTGAACTTATATGGCGCAACAATGTCATCTGGTATCTTTATTGGTATCGGAATCATTTACGGACATGAACTATCGCATACCAAAGGTTTTGGTTTTACGATTTCTCGTCTAATGATGGCGTTGTCAACGAAAGCAGATTTTTGCTATTCGCACGTATACAACCATCACTTAGAACTTGGATGTGAAGATGATCCTGCAACTGCACCTCGCGGTCGCACAATTTATGGTCACTATCCACTTTCTTATTTTGGTCAATCAAAATTTTTGTATAACATGGAAAAAGAAAGACTAGCTCGTATGGGCGTAGGCTTTATTTCATGGCAAAACCGTTGGATTCGTGGCTATTTAATGGCTGTTCCTACAGTTACTTTGTTCTTTATGGCAGGTGGCTGGATTGGTATGGCTTGTTTAGCTCTAATCTGGGGTATTTCAAACTTCGAATTAGAAGCGTTGAACTATCTTGAGCACTACGGCTTAATCCGTGTGAAAGATCAACCTATTGATTATCGCCATAACTGGGATAATTCAACTTGCTTTACAGCATGGTTCTTTATCGAAATTGGTCGTCAAGCTGACCACCATGATCGTGGAGAAACTCATTTCTGGGAGCTTGAAAACTGTGGTTGTCCGAACACTGGTTGGGGATACTTCGTAGTATTCTTTATTGCACTAGTTCCGCCAATTTGGCACTGGTACATGAGAAAAAGACTAGCTGCTTGGGATGAACACTTCGCAACTGACGAAGAAAAAGCAATTGCTAGAAGAATCAACAAAGAAGTAGGGTATGAAGGTACTCCATTCGCTGGTGATGTTCTTGCAGATGCTGGAAATGTTGACTTAGGATTAAGATCAGCTAAGAAATAACCATTTGGTTTGAAAATATAGGTAGGCACCTCAATGAGGTGCCTACTTTTTTGTAGGATGTATAAAAAATTAATGAAAATTTACTAGGCATATTTGTTAATTTTGGTTATATTTATTATATAAAGGTAAGTAGGGAGAACGAAATGAAAGTTACTTATGATGCGGAGACTTGTTCACATGCTGGAGAGTGCGTAAAAGGCTCACCAAATGTATTCAAGGTGGTTGATGGACAATTTGTAATTGATACGTCAGCTGACTCTGAAGACAACATAAGAGCAACTGTTGGGAACTGCCCATCAGGTGCCTTAAAAATAGAAGAATAATTCTTACTTAAAAATAAGAGTTAATAAAAAACAACAATTCATAATAGGGGGTAATTATTATGCCAATTGGAGATCACTTAAGAGATGTTATGGACTTATATGGAAGTCCTAAATGTCCTCATACACAAGCTGTGCTATTAGTAGCAGGCGAAAAAGGCGTAGACATGAACTGTCACGCAGAAAATGACTGGGGTCCATCAAGTTCCGTTCGTGGTATGTCACCACTTGGAATAGGCCCAATACTTAAAGACCGTGCTGCAACTAATTATGGTTTAGTAGCTTGCTTGTCATATTTAGATGACAAAGGTTTTGGACCATCTTTAGTTCACAGAAATGGTGTTACAAGAGCACGTATGTGGCAAGAAGTTGGCGCAGCTGCTTCATGTGATGTTAATGATGACGCATCACTTTCAGCATGCTTAGATGTACTTGAAGCAACACTTGGCTCAGATCTTGGAAACATGAGAGGAGACTTTGTTTGTGGACAATACACTTTAGCAGATGCTGCATGGGCAGGAGTATGTCAAGCTGCAACTAATGCTGGCAAAGGTAATGCGGTTAGCTCTAGATCTAAAGTTAATACTTGGTTTAGTGCTGTACAATCTCATCCTTCAACGAGTAAGGAATCAATTAATCCATACTCTTGTATGTCAACAAAAGCAGACGCTGATGCGGGAACTATAAGAGAAGTTCGTGTAAACGCAGGTTAATTAAGTAATATACTTAAACTGTAAAATTAGAAGCCCCAATTTTTTATTGGGGTTTCTTTTTTTTTAAACATAATGTTATGATGTTTAACCATAATTACTAATAACATTACTAATAACCTTAATTAAATATAAGGATTTTCAAAAATGAATATATATAAATATTTATGGTTCTTTGGACAAAAACCTGTTGATAGCACAGCTACCTTATATCCGTCAAACAAAAAAGTATTTGTAAAAAGCAACCAAAGCTTATTAGCAGCAGCGCTAGAACAAGGCCTAGATTGGCCTCATGATTGTAAATTTGGAAATTGCACATCATGCAAAGCAAAACTTGTTAAAGGGAAAATTAAACCAACCTCAGATTACTCGCAAGTATTAACTAAAGAAGAATTGAGTAATGATTATTTTCTTGCCTGCCAAGCAAGATTAACCATGGATTCTGAAATAGAAATTGAATTAGGAGATTTAGTTAGAGCGCCTTCTGGCAAATGTAATGCTTATATTACAAGCGCTGAAATGCTTACAGGCGATATTATGAAAATTACAGTAGAGACTGAAGAAGTGGTTGAACATAATGGATTACCAGGAATGTGGGCCGAACTATCAATAGAAGGTTTAGATAGACCTAGATCTTATTCATTTGCATCTGCGCCTAAAAATGAAAACCCTAAAGAGTTTACTTTTTTTATTCGTAAAGTACCTGGTGGTAAATTCACAGAATGGTTATTTAATAAAAATAGAGACATCAAGCAATGTATAACAATAAGTGGCCCTTTCGGCTCTTTTTATTTGAGAGAAAAAAACTCACCAATTATTTGTATTGCTGGTGGTAGCGGTTTAGCACCAATAAAATCTTTATTAGAAGGAGGAGTTTTAGATCAAGTTAAACGTGATGTAGTATTTTTGTTTGGAGCACGTACTCAAGATGATCTTTATTGCATGCAAGAACTTGAAGATATTAAACAAAAGTGGAATAAAGAACATAAGTTTGAATTTATACCCGTTCTAAATATGGAACCTGAGGATAGTAATTGGAAAGGAGGCAGAGGATTCGTTACTGATTACTTTGAAGAGAATTATATTAAAAAAAATAATGTTGATATATCTAATTGGCAGGGTTATTTATGTGGACCACCACCTATGGTCGATGCAGCTTGTCAATTACTTGAAAAACACGGGATAAAAACAGACCAAATATTTTACGATAAATTCACGGATTCTAGCAATTTATAAACTTTTTGACATAGGTCAATAAATCATTAAAAAAATGTTTACAAACCCTGTAATTGTGGTAGTTTTAAAGAACAATTAATCGGTGTATTAAATATTAATATATCATTAAATGCTAATTAATGAGGAGATAATAATATGGGATTTCTATTCGGAAAAACAGCTCAAGGCACTTATGCCGTTGTGGCGTTCTGGGTAGCCTGTTACTACTTCTTCAGCAGCATGTTCCCAATGTGGCATTTTGCTCCAGGCTCAATGCCAGGTTTAGCAGGATGGCCTATTGCATTGTTAATAGGTTTTTTATTGGTGGTAGCAAATATGATAAGTGTATACTTATTTATTAAAGTTGCCGGTAACCGTCCTTGGGAATGGTTTGAAGATGGAGTCTACGGACCAGGAGATGAGGGGTAAAAAGGATTATTTGGCTATTAGATTTTCTAATAGCTGAATAAAGTTTGTATTTTATTTATAAAGTATGAACGCAAATAACAAAAATAAGCAGTCTTAAATAAAGGGACTATATGAAGTGGGGGGTTTACAGATCCATACGGGGTTTAAAAATCCATACAATGAAGTATTCCGCTTTTTATTAAAGACGTTATTTATATATATATATAATGAGGAAAAAATATGAAAACTAAAAGTAATTGGAAGCTCGGAGCAGCGGTAGGTACAGCCTTATCGTTAGGTTCTGGAGCGGCTGTTGCTGGACCACACGGGTTCGATCTTCATAACGTATTTCACGGTGCGTCAGCTTCTATGGCTGGTACTAGTATTGCGCATGTTGAAGATCCGGTATCTGCGGTTTTTGGTAACCCAGCAACTTTGACTACTTATTACGGCGGTACAAACTTTATGTTTGGCGCTACCTTTTATATGCCACGTGCGCGAATGCAGCATGATGGTTCAGCTGGGTATGCTGTAGGAGAAGTAACTTCACTAGTGAAAACTTCAGCAGCGCTTAGTCAATCAGGTGGTGTTGGATCTTATGGTTTCGACGCTGTTTCAAAAGCAGACGTTTATGCTGTGCCAACAGTAGCGGTAACTCAAGACTTAACTGGTCTTGGCCTACCTCTAGTGCTTGGTGTTGGTGTGTCAGCTACATCTGGTATTGGTGTTGATTATAAACACAACTCTAATACATTAGGTGCTGCAGCTGAACTTATCAATCTAGGCGTGAACGCTGGTATTGGTATGTCAGTTACACCTAACTTAGATGTTGGTGTATCTGCAACTATCACATACGCTATGTTAGAAGCTGGTTTAACAGGTTCTGGCGGTATGACTCATGATATTGGCTTTAGAGCTACTATGGGTGGTAGAATGAAAG
>CAJWJQ010000023.1:0-17352 GCA_913041905.1 uncultured Gammaproteobacteria bacterium | reverse complement strand
AGATCATGACACAGGCCTTATGTTGCATGAAATTATTGATAATGAAATTGGAAATTATTGTTCTAAATGCATAATATCTGGGCCTAGTTTTGCCAAAGATGTAATCGCAGGAAAACCTTTAATTGTAAGTATTGCATCAAATAATGATGCTCTCATACAAATTTTAAAAAATAATATTGAAACTAATGCGTTTAAATTAATATCTACAAAAGATATTATTGGTGTTGAAATTTCAGGTATTATAAAAAATATTTCTGCAATATTATCAGGTGCGTTAACCGCTAATCACTACACAGATGAGTATATTCAAAAATTAATTGAATTATCTCAGGATGAGATTTTTCAAATTACATCAAAAATTAACTGCAGAGAAGAATACAGGGTAAATGATAAAGAAATGATAAAAACTTTATCTAGCCCAGCGTGTTTAGGAGATATGATTTTAACCTGTTACAAAGATCATTCTAGAAATAGAAGATTGGGACTTGGTTTAATTAATAAATTTAATTTAGACCAAGTTCTTAAAGATATTGGTACAGTTGAAGGTTATATGTCTACTTCTACTCTTTATCAAAATAGAAAAAAATTTCACATTGGCAAAATAGTTAAAACAGCTCACGATATTCTTTATAACGGTAATAACCCTAAATCGTGTTTAGAAAAGTTATTTGATTAATTTTGCCTTACTTTTCTTGCTAGTGTATTTCTGCCCCAACCTAGTAATTTAGCTGCTTCAAGTTTTACGCCATTGCTTTCTTTTAAGGATTCATCTATTAAAATTCTTTCTAATTCTTCATTAAGTTTTTTTAGGATATCTTTGTCGCTTTTTATATTTGTTCTAATATATTTTTGTAAGCTTTTTTTCCAATTATCATCCTCATTATTAGTGCGGTCATTGACATTATTGATACTTACTTTTATATCTTCTGGCACATCATCCATTGTAATCAATGATGAAGAACACATTATTGTAAGATATCTACATGTGTTTTCTAATTGTCTTATATTTCCTGGCCAATCAAAATTTATAAAGTATTCTAATGTATTTTTATCAATATTTTTTTCCTCAACTTTTAATTCTTTTGCTGATGTTTTTAAAAAATATTTAGTTAGTTCTTCTATGTCTTCTTTCCTTTCCCTTAGAGGCGGCAACTCTAATTTAAAAACATTTAGCCTATGATATAAATCTTCCCTAAATTTTGATGAAACTATTAAATCTTCAATCAATTGGTTTGTTGCTGTAATTATCCTTACATCAGATTTGATAGGGTTATGTCCGCCAACTCTATAAAACTCTTGGCTTGAAAGCACTCTTAATAATCTAGTTTGTAATTCAGGATGCATATCTCCGATTTCATCTAAGAATAAAGTCCCACCCCTAGCTTGTTCAAATCTACCTATTCTTTGAGATTGTGCTCCAGTAAATGCACCTTTCTCATGACCAAAAAGCTCTGATTCCAATAAATCATGAGGTATTGCTGCAACGTTTATAGCTATAAAGGGCATTTTATTTCTGACACTATTTTCATGAATAGCATGCGCTATTAATTCTTTGCCAGTTCCAGATTCTCCTCTTATAAGAACCGTTATTTCGGATTTAGAAATTTTACCTATTGCTTTAAATACATTTTGTAAAGATTTTGCTTTGCCTATTATTTTAGATGATTCTGATAAATTAACGGACTTTGTCTCAATTTTTTGTATGTCTTGATTATTATTCAGAGCTTTTAATGCTAGATTCCTTATAGTGTCAACATCAAATGGCTTGGGCAAATATTCGAAAGCACCACCTTTATATGCTGATAATGCATTATCAATGTCAGAATGAGCAGTTATTACAATTGTTGGGAGATTAGGATATTTCTCAGAGACTTTTTGAAGTAATTCTAATCCAGTTAGACCAGGCATTTTTATATCTGTTATTATTAAATCAGGTTTATCAGAATTTAAAGCAAGCAAAGCTTCTGACCCATTAGCGAAAGTCTCTATTTTAAAACTGTCCTCTAAAGCACTTCTGCATACAGTTCTTATGCTTTCTTCGTCATCTATAACCCATAATTTTGATCTATTCATTGTTATCCCAAGGCAATATTATTGAAAAAATAGTTTCATTGTTTTTACTATTACACTCAATTAGGCCATTATTTTGTATAATTATTGATTGCGCAATAGTTAGACCAAGACCCATACCATCATTTTTAGTGGTAACCATTGGATAAAATATTTCCTTAAGTTTTTCTGGAGGGATGCCAATTCCATTATCAATAATGTCAAGTTTTATAACTAAATCATGTTTTTTATTACCAATAGTAAATTTAAGTATAGGCCTTGTTCTAATTATAATTTTTCCATCTTGATTTATTGCCTGAATAGCGTTCCTTATAATATTTATTAAAGCTTGAATAATTTGATTTTTATTTAAATTAAGCTGTGGAATACTCGGGTCATAATCCTTAACAAACAGAATTTTAGAGTTAGTTTCATCATATTTAAAAAGCTCAATAACATGCTCTGTTATTTCGTGTAGATTAATTAATTCTCTTTCATTAGATGGAGAGGGGGACGACATTGCATTTATTAGTTTTAAAAGCCTCTCTGATTCTTTTGTTATAATTTTTGTAAATTTAGTTTGAGATTCATCTGTTAACGATCTATCTAGCAGTTGCGCAGCTCCCATGATGCCTCCTAATGGATTTTTAATTTCATGAGACAACCCTTTCACCATTTCCCTGGTAGCTTTTTGCTGGTCAATTAAATTTTGGTCATTAGAAATATTATATAACCTTCCTGTTTCATTAAATTCTAATAGGATATATTGTTTATTAGAAATAAAATAACTAGAGATTATACAGTCACATATTTTTTCAATTCTATCAAAATTTTTGAACTTTAAATCTCTTAGCATGACAGATTGGTCATCTAATCTTACATTTTTAATATAGGTAAGCAGATTAACATCAGAGCATTTAAGTTCATTAATTTTTTTTAATGTAGTAGCAGAGCCCAGTAAGTCCTCTGCAGAATTGTTTACATAAACATATCCTAGACTCTCATCTAATATTAGAATAGCTGTTCTAAGATTATCTAGAACATCAAAATTTATAGTTGTATCAATTTCAATTTTTTTGTTTCTTTCCATGCTTATTTCTCAATATTTAAAAGGCTGCCCATGATTGGACAGCCTTATTTAGTTATAGACTATAATACATCTCAAATTCACAAGGGTGAGTAGATTGTCTTAGTCTTTGAACGTCTTCATATTTGAGCCCAATATATGCGTCGATCATATTATCTGTAAAAACGTTACCAGCTTTTAAGAAATCACGATCTTTATCTAGTGCCTCAAGCGCAATATCAAGACCTGCCGCTACTGTTGGCAACATCTTTTCTTCATCTGAAGAAATTTCAAATAAATCCTTATCTATAGGATCCCCAGGATTAATTTTATTTTTGATCCCATCTAAGCCAGCCATCATCATTGCACTAAATGCCAGATAAGGGTTTGCAGTTGAGTCTGGAAATCTAACCTCGATTCTTCTAGCCTTATCGCTCATAACATATGGAATCCTAATCGATGCAGACCTATTTTTAGCTGAATATGTCAATATCACTGGAGCTTCAAATCCTGGTATCAGTCTTTTATAACTGTTAGTTGAAGCATTTGTAAATGCATTTAAAGCTCTAGCATGTTTTATTATTCCACCAATATACCAAAGCGCTTCATCTGATAAATTTCCATATTTATTACCAGCAAATATATTTTTCCCATCTTTTGCAAGTGATTGATGAACATGCATACCAGTTCCATTATCTCCTACCAAAGGCTTAGGCATAAAAGTAGCCGTTTTCCCATAGGCATGAGCAACGTTCATTACAACATATTTGTATTTTTGAACTTCATCTGCTTTTTTAACAAGTGTATTAAATAACACCCCTATTTCACATTGACCAGCAGTTGCTACCTCATGATGGTGTACTTCACATTTAACACCCATTTCTTCTAGTGTTGTGACCATAGCAGATCTACAATCTTGCAATGCGTCAACAGGTGGTACTGGGAAATAACCTCCCTTTACCAAAGGTCTGTGCCCCATATTACCCTCATCAAACGATTTACCACTATTGTAGCAAGCCTCGCTGGAATCAACTGAAAAGAAGCAACTTCCTAGTTTATCCTCAAATTTAACATCATCGAACACAAAAAATTCATTTTCTGGTCCAAAATAAGCTGTATCAGCAATGCCTGTACTTTTAAGGTATGCTTCAGCGTTTTTTGCAATAGAGCGAGGATCTTTTTCATATGGTTTCCCATCAGTCGGCTCTATAACATCACATGATATAGCAAGAGTTGGCTCATCATAAAATGGGTCCATAACTGCTGTGCTAGCATCAGGCATAAGAATCATGTCAGATTCATTAATATCTTTCCAAGCGGCTATTGATGAACCATCAAACATCTTTCCTTCGCTGAAGTCAGTTTTAATGCCGTCATCTGTTGCAGTCACTGTTACATGCTGTTCTTTTCCACTTGTGTTTGTGAAGCGATAGTCTATAAACTTCACCTCTTTTTCTTTAACTATACTTAGTATCTCTTCAACACTCATTTTTTTACCTCATTTGTTTTATTTGCCTAATTATTACTGCATAATTCGTGCCATAGATGTGTATAATTTATTGCCTTTATTTAGTGCATATTATAATCAAATAAAAAAATATAATATTTATTAAGTACTAAAATAATGCGTTTATTGCAATATAATAGCACATATGCACATTTATAGTGCATTCTTTAGTACAAAAATATGTTAATAAAATAAATTCTTACCTCTCAAAATACCAAACAATAATTTATAATCTTATAAATCATCATGAAAACAAGACTGTTAGACTATGATAAGATACCTTAATACTTTGCATATTTAACAACAGGAATAACAATTGACACATCATACTATGGAAGATTTAGTTTCTCTTTGTAAAAGAAGGGGGTTTATATTCCAATCAAGTGAAATATATGGCGGTCTTCAAGGAATGTATGATTATGGGCCTCTTGGAGTAGAGCTAAAAAATAATCTTAAACAAGCATGGTGGTCGTCGATGGTCCATGAAAGAGATGATATTGAGGGACTAGATGCATCAATATTAACTCACCCCGATGTATTAAAACATTCTGGTCATGAGGATACATTTACTGACCCTCTAATAGATTGTAAATCATGTAAATCTAGATGGAGGCTTGATCAATTAACTGATAGTAAATGCCCCTCTTGTGGCTCTAACGATTTAACTGATCCTAGACCATTTAATTTAATGTTTAAAACTAATATTGGCCCCATTGAAGATGGGAGCAGTTTTGCATATTTAAGACCTGAAACCGCACAGCAGATTTTTACAAACTTTAAAAATATATTAGACTCCACATCAAGAACGCTGCCATTTGGAATTGCGCAGATTGGCAAGGCATTTAGAAATGAAATTACACCAAGAAATTTTATTTTTAGAGTAAGAGAGTTTGAACAAATGGAATTAGAATATTTTGTCAATAAAGGAACAGATGTGGATTGGCATAAGCAATGGGTGGAAAATAGAGTAAAATGGTGGGTAGAGCAAGGCATAGAAAAATCTAAGCTTAAAATTATTAATATTCCAGAAAAAGAGTTAGCACATTATTCAAAATCTACAGTAGATATTATGTATAAATTTCCACATGGTTTAGAGGAGTTGGAAGGAATTGCGAACAGAACAGACTTTGATTTAGCATCACATAGCAAAAACCAAGAAGATTTAAATATTTCCTCAAAAGTTAGTAAAAATAATTCTTCAAATTCTAAATTAGCTATACAGGATATCAATACCAAAGAATGGATTGTTCCATATGTAATTGAACCATCTGCTGGAGTCGATAGAGGGGTGCTTGCTATTTTAAATGAAGCATATGAGGTAGAAAAGCTTGATGATGGAAAAGAGAGAACAGTCTTAGGGTTTAAACCTCATCTCTCGCCAATAAAAGCCGCCGTGATACCTTTGAAAAAAAATAATGATGAATTAGTTCAAACAGCTATAAAACTTAAAGATAATTTACAAAAAATTAAGGTTGGTAGAGTCCTTGTTGAAAATACTGGGAATATTGGTAAAAGCTATAGAAAGCATGATGAAATTGGCACTCCTTTATGTGTAACTATTGATTTTGATACTTTAGAAAAAAATACCGTAACGGTTAGAAATAGAGATACTATGCAACAAGAAAACATATCTATCAACAAGGTTGAAGATTTGTTCAAAGGATATTTTAATAGTGAATGAAGAAAAATTTATTATTTTAGACCGCGATGGAGTTATAAATTATGAATCTCCAGAATACATTAAAACGGCTGATGAATGGAAGCCAATACCGAGAAGCTTAGAAGCCATAAAAAAATTAAGCGAAAAAGATTACCAAATTATAATTATAACAAACCAATCGGGGATTAATCGTAAAATAATAAATTATAGTGATTTTGTAAAAATTAACTTAAAGATGTTAAAAGCAATTGAAGATACAGGCGGGTCTATTGCATCAATAATTTACTCACCCCATACTCCTGATGAAAAAAATATATTTAGAAAACCTAAAACCGGTATGTTTGAAGAAATTTCAAGACGTTTAAAGTTCTCACTTAAAAATTGTTATTCCATAGGTGATTCACCAAGAGATATTGAGGCATCGATTTTGTCGAAATGTAAGGCAATTGGGGTAAGAACAGGAAATGGATTAATGATTGAAAATGATAATAAATATAAAATACCTATATATGATGACTTATATGATGTGGTAACAGCAATTATTGATAAATAATTTTATGGCGCTGGGTTAGGATTTGCATCGTGCACTTTATTTATTTCTTCAATTATTTCATCGCTTAGTTTTATATTAACGGTATCTATATTCTCTTTTAATTGCTCCATTTTTGTTGCACCAATTATATTAGAGGTCACAAAAAATCGCGTATTAACAAATGCTAAAGCAAGTTGTGTAGGGGTCATTGAATGTTTCTTTGCAATATCTGCATATTTTGATGTTGCCATTTTTGTTGCTTCATTGCTATAGCGCGTAAACCAATCCCCATATAAACCTAGCCTTGAGTCATTTGGAGTAGATTTTAAATATTTCCCAGTCAATACACCAAACCCTAACGGAGAATAAGCTAGTAACCCAACCTGTTCGTGTTGAGTAATTTCTGCTAGCCCAACTTCATAAATTCTGTTTAACAAAGAATATGGGTTTTGAATAGAAACAATTTTTTCATAATTTAACTCTTTTGAGAGTTTAAGATATTCATGTACTCCCCATGGAGTTTCATTTGATATACCTATATACCTTATCTTTCCATCCTTTACAAGTTGATCCATTGCAGAATATGTTTCTTCAATATTTACTCCCATATCGCTAGAATATTCATAGCCAAGTCTTCCAAAATAATTACTTTTTCTTTCAGGCCAGTGGACTTGGTATAAGTCAATATAATCTGTTTGGAGTCTTTTTAATGATGTTTCAGCAGCTTTTATTATTTGTTTTTTATTTAAGCGAGAACCTCCTCTAACATAATCCATTCCAGGCCCTGCTACTTTTGTTGCGATATAATATTTATCTCTATTTTTATATTTATTTATCCATGTTCCAATTATTTTTTCAGTTTTACCACAGGTTTCTTCACGAGGTGGTATTGCATACATTTCTGCTGTATCAATAAAATTAATACCTTTTGATAAACTATAATCTAATTGTTCGTGAGCTTCTTCTTTATTATTTTGTTCACCATAAGACATTGTCCCAAGACAAATAACGCTCACATCTAAATCAGTATTACCTAATTTTCTATACTTCATTTTTACACCCCCAAGACAGAAAGCCTAATATATGATACTATTATAATAATAAAAAAATCATCTTTTTTAAATTAATAGAGGTAACAAAAATTAATTTTCTAATAAACATTAGAACAATGCTGTTCAATTTTAGTACTTGGCTTCCAGAGGTACTAACAGATAAATTATATTTAAGTAGAGATGTAATTGCTGGGATTACCATAGCAATGATTATTATTCCACAGTCTATGGCTTATGCTAGTTTAGCTAGTGTACCGCCAGTTTATGGATTGTATGCATCGCTTTTGCCAGTTGCAATTGCAGCATTATTTGGTTCATCTAGATATCTAGCAACAGGACCTGTAGCTATGGTCTGCTTGTTAACTTCAGTTGCTATATCATCGCTTACTGATGGTGATACAAGTCTTTATGTAGCTTACGCTGTTATATTGGCTTTGTCGGTCGGCCTTTTTCAAGTATTATTATCTCTTTCCAAAGCTGGAAAAATATTTGATAAAATACCAGAGCACGTGTTACTTGGGTTTACATCAGCTGCTGCTTTAATAATAGCTCTTTCACAATTTAGTAAAATATTTGGTCTACCAAAAGTTTCTATTAGTAGCTTATTGGATTATCAAAACCTCTTGTCATTATGCCAACACATAAATGCTCAATCATTAATTTTATCCGTATCAATGCTTTTGCTAATGTATTTACTAAAATATAAATATACTAAACACATGACGTTAAGCAATCTATCTGTTTTCTTTGCAGTTGTTTTATCGATAATGTTTGTATCTACTTTTTCATACACAGGGCCAATAGTTGGTCAGATACCTGCCGGGTTACCAGATATAAAGTTACCAAATCTTGATATTTTTAATGGTTCATTGCCTATGCTGTTAATTCACACAGTCATTATTGCATTTGTTGGATTTATGGAGGCAATTGCAATTGCAAAACAACTTTATATTAAAAAGCCACCAAAAGATGACAAGGGTGTTGAATTATATAAAGACCCAACTCCAATAGATACAAATCAAGAGCTACTAGGACAAGGCTTAGGTAACATTTCTTCAAGTATATCGGGAAGTTTTCCGGTATCAGGGTCATTTTCAAGGTCAGCCGTAAATGAAGCAAGTGGCGCTTATAGTGGTTTTGCATCAATTGTTACAATGATTATTGTGAGTTTGACATTACTATATGCAACTCCTCTTTTATTTAATCTACCAAAAGCAACGTTAGGCATTATAGTTATCTTTGCGGTTCTTCCATTAATAAAAATAAAAGAGATGAAAAAATTATATAATGAGAACAAAGATTTAGGCGTTATTGCTTGGACCACATTTTTTAGCACACTTATTTTTCCAATTTTATCTTTGGAGTTGTATGAAGGAGTTAAAACTCATATTTGGACAGGAATTATTTTTGGTTTCCTCATACATATAATTTTTGCTAGAGATTACCAGCATACTGATTAAGTATTTTTCACAACTATATCAAATATTATATTATTTTTTATAATAGCTTTACTTTCATATTTTGTTATAGGTCTGTATCTTCTGTTATTACTAAACGATATATCTCGTTGAAGATGAAGTGAAAGCATCTCTTTAACATAATGAGCATATTGAATATGGTCTGTTGAAAATTGAAGCACCCCTCCTTTTTTTATTTTTCTAAAAAATAATTTTAAAGTATATGGATTGATAATTCTTCTTTTATGATGTTTATTTTTTGGCCATGGATCAGGAAAAAATAATAATATCTCATCTAGAAAATTATCAGGAAAACTAGTTTCTATTATTTCTACCGCATCTCCTTTGTAAATAAAAATATTATTAATATTATTTTCATTTATATATTGTTCTACAGCTCGAACCCCATTTATGTATGACTCTATTCCAAAACAATTTATTCCATCATTTTTTGAGAGATTAATAATTGAATTTCCATTTCCAAACCCAATTTCTAAAATATTTCTTTTATTATTCTCAATGTTGGAAATTTCCTTATGATAATTTGTTGCTTTATTAAATTCTTCTTTGTTTGATAATCGAGCCCTATGATTATTATAGAATTTAGGTTTTGTATTTCTAATCATTTTCAAAAAAATTGCCTTCTATTGGCGAAGAGGCTGAAGCATATTTTTTCTTTGGTATTCTGCCAGCTTTATATGCTAAGTATCCAGATTCTACTGCCATTTTCATTGCTGATGCCATTAATACTGGGTCTTTTGCGCATGCAATAGCTGTATTCATTAAAACACCATCACAACCTAGCTCCATAACAATTGATGCATCTGAGGCAGTTCCAACACCCGCATCAACAATTATTGGTACACGAGCATTTTCGACTATAGATAAAATATTATATTTATTTTGTATTCCAAGGCCGCTTCCAATAGGCGCTGCTAGCGGCATAACAGATATACATCCAAGATTTTCAAGCTCCTTTGCAACAATAGGGTCATCTGTTGTATAAACCATAACCTTATAATTTTCTTTCACAAGAATCTTTGCAGCTTTAATTGTTTCTGAAACATTCGGATACAGTGTTTTTTCATCGCCTAACACTTCAAGCTTTACTAATTTTTCACCATTTAATATTTCTGAAGCTACATGACAGGTTCTAATTGCGTCTTGTGAGTTATAACATCCAGCTGTATTTGGTAAAATAGTATATTTTTCAGGATCTATATAATCCAAAAGATTTGGTTGTGATTTCTCTTGGCCTAAGTTCACTCTTCTAATGGCCACTGTAACCATTTCTGCCCCACTAGCATCTAACGCAGATTTTGTTTGTTTAAAATCTTTATACTTACCCGTCCCTATAATTAACCTAGAACTATATTCCTTACTATTTAAAACAAGTTTTCCCACTTTAACCACCACCAACTGCATTTATAATTTCTATTTTATCATTATCTCTAACAATAAAAGTATCATATTCAGATTTTGGGATTATAACCTGGTTGACTTCAACAGCAATATATTTATTTTGTATTTTAAAAAACAAAAGTAGATTATCAATAGATATTTCCTCATCTATAATTTCCTTTTTTTGGTTTATATAAATTTCCATATTCCTATTATATTCTATATTAGATAATCCATTCTAGCGGCGTGTAAGGACAAAAAAATAAACCATATCTGTTTTTACTAGATATGGTTTATTATATACTAAAATTTATTTACATTTTTGTAAACATGCGCATGCATTTAACAAAAACTGCAAACTTCTTTGTGTCTCCGGTTTTCCAAGCATAGATATTGTTGAGAAAATACCACCTTCACATTTTTGTTTGGCAGTTTTTTCTGCAACTTTACCAAGCTCATCAATTGCCCCTGTGCTATTAAGTTTACCGATAAGGTCTAATAATTTTATTACACCTTCACGGATATCAGGGTCATTTAATTTATCAACAGCTTCTAAACCATTTGCAGCTGTAGTTGCCAATCGTTCAGTAATATTATCTGTTAATGCATCTGAGCCAGCCTGCATGAATCTTTCAAGTTCACCTGCTTTTTTTAAGTTTTCCATAATTGCCCCCTATAACAATCCTTTAGCTGATAACCAATACATTTTGTTATAAGCTAATTTAAATCTATGTACTGCTTTAGTAGGAAGACCAGGCGCTGGTGGAGTAGTATAATTAAACCAAACATACGACCCTTCTTCTTTGCCAGTCTCTATAAAGCAAAACACTTTTCCATCATAGTCTCTTGCCATAGTTCCTTCTTGTATTAATGAACTGATATTATCAACTATAGTATCAGCTTCAAAATGTGCAGTACTCCCTGCTTTACTAATTGGTATATTTGTTGTGTCACCACAAATAAACACATCAGTTGTACCTTCTAAATATAATTTTTTCTTATCTGTAGGACACCACCCACCTTTTGCGTCTGGCACAGAATCCTCAACCACTTGTTGTCCTTTATGTGGAGGAATTGTTATCAGAAGATCATAATTTAAGGTAACACCCTCTTCAGATGTTATAGTTTTTTTATCAACATTAACCTCTTTAGTGTTGAATAGTGTCTCACTCTTTATTCCTAGTTTTTCAAATTCAGGCACTGCCCAATTTGCAACTGGCTCCATTGCATGTAATCTTCCTACAGGATACGTATAGGTGATTTCTGATTTTTCCATAACTCCTTTTTCAGTAAGAAAGTCATGCAACATACAAGTTATTTCTATAGGTGCTACTGGACATTTATGCGGAGCATTGACATTAATGACAATTTTACCACCTTCAAATGTTTTTAAAGCATCACGTAATTTTCTTGCGCCATCAACAGAATAGAAGTTATGAGCACCTTCAGCAAGTCCTGGAATAGTTTCTGGAACAAGCCTAGAGCCTGTAGCTATTACTAAATAATTGCCTTCAAAAATTTTTCCAGACTTAGTAGTAACTGTTTTAGTTTTAGTATCAATATTTATAGCTGGATCGACATGAAATTCAATACGCTTATCCAAAATACTACGTTGATCTCTTACCAATTCATTTTCCCTTACTCTACCAAAAGCAAGGTACAGTAAACCTGGTTGATATAAGTGTTTATCTGTTGCAGATATTACGGTTATATTAACCAAACCATTGTTAAGTTCTTTATTAAGTTTTCTAGCTAGGCCATTTGCTACTATAGAGCCGGCCATGCCACCGCCTATTACAATAATTTTTTTCATTTTTTACCCCTTACAATATTTATTTTGCTTTACTAACCACCAAAATCCAGTGATCATCAACCTTTGTCTTACTAATTAATTTATGTCCAACCTTTTCACACCATGTTGGAACATCTGATGCTGTTCCGGGGTCAGTTGATAATAATTCAACTTCATCTCCCACCTCTAAAAGTTTTAACATAGCGATAAGCTCCATCATGGGACCAGGACATGCTGCGTTTCGCGCATCTATTAGTTTCCTTTCAGACATTACATCATCATAGCTTAATTTGTGGGAATATAATATTTAAAACTATGATAAAATCAATATCGATATATTATCAGATACTAATTTACTATGAACATAATTTCGCGCTTAAATAATTTTACAAAAGATTTTAATTTGTATGCTAAAAAAAATTTACTTAGTCATAAAAACGGATCTTTGATTTGGAAAGCAATGAACTATGGCGTTATTAATGGAGGCAAAAGAATACGACCTTTTCTAGTCAAAGAATTTTCTAAAATACTTAAATTAAAAAAAAATAATTATATGAGATTAGCTTTAGCAGTTGAACTGGTCCATGCCTATTCTTTAATTCATGACGACTTACCTTCAATGGATAATGACGAACTACGAAGAGGTAAACCCACAACCCATAAAAAATTTGGCGAAGGAATTGCTATATTAGCTGGCAACAGTTTATTAACTCTTGCTTTTGAAATTATTTCAGACAAGAGAACACATAATAATTATAAAATAAAACTAAAGTTAATTTCAAATCTATCACAAATATCAGGTTTTCAAGGATTAGCGGGAGGACAAGCTCTAGATTTATTTTATGAGAATAAAAAATTATCAAAAAAGAAGCTTATTGAGATTCATAAACTAAAAACAGCAAAATTGTTTGAGTTTTGTTTAACAGCACCTTTAATAATGTCTGACAATTATACAATTACGGATTGGAATCAGGCTAAAAGATTTGGAAATAATTTTGGACTAATATTCCAAGCTACCGATGATTTAATTGATTATAAGTCTCAAAAATCTAGCAAAAAACCTAAAACGAAAAATAATAATGCTAATATTTTAAACTACATAAATTCTGTAGATGTAACTAATTATTGTAAAAACCTTGCTGTAGATGCTACAGCTAATTCAAGTTTATTCTCAAACAGCAAAAATCCCTTAAATGGACTAATTTTTGATATTATCCAAAGAAAATTATAAATATAGGAATATTTATAAAAATATTTCCTATTGCTAAAAGTATTTAAACTAACTAGTATAATGTTCAAGATAATGGAGGACGTATGTTAATAGGAATTATTAAAGAGATTCAAGATAATGAAAACCGCGTAGCCGTTACTCCTAATATTGTAGAGAAACTTATTAATCTTGGGTATTCTGTGCAAATTGAATCTAACGCGGGAATTAAATCAAACTTTACGAACCAGATGTATGAGTCTTCAGGAGCTAAAATATTACCATCATCTATAGATGTTTGGGAATCATCAGATATTATATTACAAATTAATTCCCCAAAAGAAACACTAGACAATGAGACAGGGTTCTTAAAAGATAAACAAACATTAATATCTTTTTTTGGCCCAGCACAAAATCCTAAAAAATTACAATCGTTTGCTAGAGATAATGTAAATATATTATCAATGGATTCTGTCCCACGAATATCTCGTGCACAAAAAATGGATGCGTTGAGCTCAATGGCTAATGTAGCAGGATCAAGAGCTGTTATTGAGGCCTCTTATAAATTTGGTAGATTTTTTGGTGGACAAATTACTGCAGCAGGGAAAATACCTCCAGCTAAAATATTAATAATAGGAGCGGGTGTAGCAGGTTTATCTTCAATTGGGACTGCTACAAGCCTAGGAGCAATAGTGAGAGCATTTGATACAAGACCTGAAGTTAAAGAACAAGTAGAAAGTTTAAATGCTGAATTCCTAACAGTTGACATAAAAGAAGATGGTTCAGCAACTGACGGCTATGCTAAAGAGATGAGCGAGGAGTTTATTAAAGCCGAGCTAGCTCTTTTTAAAAATCAATGTAAAGAAGTTGATATTATTATTACCACAGCTTTAATTCCAGGAAAACCAGCACCAAAACTCATAACCGAAGACATGATTGAGGAGATGAAACCAGGTAGTGTTATTGTTGATTTAGCTTCTAGCCAAGGTGGTAATTGTGCTTATACTCAAAAAGATAAAATTATAAACCATAATGGAATTACCATTATAGGTTTTAGCGATTTACCTTCTCGTCTACCGGCACAATCAAGTCAACTTTATGCAACAAATTTATATCATGTCATAAGTGATTTAACACCGAAGAAAGATGGAAATATCCATATTAATATGGAAGATGAGGTTATAAGAGGAATGACAGTAATAAAAGATGGAGAAATTACTTATCCACCTCCACCAGTTTCAGTTTCTGCAACGTCTATAAAAAAAGATATAGAAAAAAACGCTACTGTTAAAGTGGCAGCTACTAAAAATAAACCAAAATTTCCTATAATTGGCTTTTTAATTACGATGTTTTTATTAATTGCTCTTGGGTCTGTTGCCCCTTCATCATTTATGAATCATTTTACAGTCTTTGTGCTCTCCTGTTTTATAGGTTATATGGTTGTGTGGAATGTAACAGCATCATTACACACTCCCTTAATGTCAGTTACAAATGCTGTGAGCAGTATAATTATTATAGGTGCTTTAACCCAAATCTCTTCTGATAGCACGCTTTCGATTATTCTTGCGTCTATTGCAATATTAATTGCTAGTATAAATATTTTTGGTGGGTTTGCTGTTACAAAAAGGATGTTGGAGATGTTTAGAAAATAATGTTTATAGAAGTAGAATTAGTTAGAGCATTGTATATTGGAGCTACCGTTCTTTTTATACTAACGCTTGGCGGGTTAAGTCATCAGGAATCTTCTCGAAAAGGGAATATGTATGGGATGTTAGGTATGGCAATAGCAATTATTGCTACATTACTTGGTCCATATGTAACAACAAACTACTTATTAATTATTAGCCTTATGTTTATTGGGGGCAGTATTGGTCTTTATTTAGCAAAAACAATTCAAATGACGCAAATGCCAGAGCTGGTTGCTGTATTACATAGTTTAGTTGGTCTAGCAGCAGTTTTAGTTGGATACGTAAACTTCTTTGATGAAACTATTCAATTATTTGGAGTTGAAAAGGCTATACACAATATAGAAATTTATGTAGGAGTATTTATTGGAGCCATAACTTTCTCAGGGTCGCTTATAGCTTTTGGAAAGCTAAGCGGAATAATTAGCGGCAACCCTTTATTACTTCCAGCAAGGCATTGGTTAAACTTAATTGTGGTTATATTAATTTTTGTTTTAGGTCACTTCTTTTCAATTTATTCAACAATCGATGACAGATTAATTTTATTAGCACTTATGACATTTTTAGCTTTAATATTTGGCGCCCATCTTGTCATGGCAATTGGCGGAGCAGATATGCCAGTTGTTGTTTCGATGTTAAATTCATACTCTGGGTGGGCAGCTTCTGCCACAGGCTTTATGTTAAGTAATGACTTATTGATTGTTGTTGGAGCTCTAGTAGGAAGTAGTGGTGCGATTTTAAGCTATATTATGTGTAAAGCAATGAATAGAAGTTTTATTTCCGTAATTGCAGGAGGATTTGGAACAGAAACGACAACAACTGTGGTAGGTAATGATTCTGATCAAGGTGAAGTTGTATCAATTACAGCTGAAGACCTAAGTAATCTATTATTATCGTCAAAAAAAGTTATAATAATACCAGGTTACGGCATGGCAGTTTCGCAAGCTCAACACATTGTTAATGATATGGCTAAATTTTTAAAAGAAAAAAATATTAATGTAACTTTTGCAATTCATCCAGTGGCTGGTAGAATGCCAGGCCATATGAATGTGTTATTAGCTGAAGCTAGAGTTCCGTACGATATAGTTTTTGAAATGGATGAAATTAATGATGATTTCAATAATGTAGATGTTTCTATTATTATTGGCGCAAACGACATTGTGAATCCTTCTGCTCAGGAAGACCCAAATAGTCCAATAGCTGGAATGCCTGTTTTGGAATGTTGGAAGGGAAAAACATCTGTAGTTCTAAAAAGAAGCATGTCAACTGGTTATGCAGGTGTACAAAACCCACTTTTTTTCAAAGATAATACTAAAATGTTATTTGGGGATGCAAAAAAAACCATGGATGAGGTTTTAGCTAATTTGCAATCTACCTAAACAATGAAAAAATTTATATTTTGTTTAGCGTTTTTATTAAGTTCTTGTGCTATAACGCAACCAACTAAAATCCCAATGGAAATTGATTTAGTTACAGTTGATAAAAATAATCAGCCTGTGGATGCAGTTTGTAGCATAAATTCATCTTCAACAAAACTTGAAACCCTATCCCCTAACAAGGTTACTTTTATAACAGAATGTTCATCAATAAATGTTTTATGTAAAGCTGGCAAGCTGACAGGGGAAGAAGGCCTGGTTAATGATGATGGTTTAACAACAGACAATTTTATATTTAATACAGGCGTAGGTTACTTATTTGATCGAGCAGTTGATGCAATAACTCCCATGGGTCAATTGTTAAATTTTGTTGGTAATAATGGAGATGATTGCGGGTCTGTAGAAAGGGAAATTAGAGTTGTTTTAGAATAAAAAAATAGCTAAGGTAAAATATGATATTAGGAATTATAGGTTTTGTTTTTTTTGCATCAGTAGGTTATTTTGCGTATAACATTGGTCAATGCATAGGTGTATTTACGAGATTAGATAAAATAATTAACAAGAAAGT
>CAJWJQ010000022.1:0-17378 GCA_913041905.1 uncultured Gammaproteobacteria bacterium | reverse complement strand
GGTTATTTAATTCCAGCGTTTCAACTAAATCTGTATTCCAAACTAATGACTTGTCACTAACAGATATATTTTTAAAGTCTAAAAAGATATTTTTCATCAAATCTATGCCGGTCTTAAGTGTCTCCTTGTCTCTGTAAACAGGAGCATATCTCTGCATGGTCTTTTGCATTTTATTTCTTAACTCTGAGGTTTTTATTTTTCCAGATGAGTTTCGTATATTGTCAAATCTTTTTAAAATTTTATCTAGTGTATTTTGAGAAATATCTATATGCGTATTATTTTTACTATCTAATATTTTGCATGCTTGTTCTGCAGCTGATCTACCAAACACAATTAAATCTAGAAGTGAATTTGAACCTAATCGATTTGCTCCATGGACTGACACGCATGCTCCTTCCCCTATAGCCATTAATCCTGAAACAACAGAATTACTTTGTCCAGATGATAAAACTTCAGCATTATAATTTGTTGGTGTTCCTCCCATGTTATAGTGCACAGTTGGAATAACAGGAATAGGTTCTTTGGTTGCGTCTACTCCTGCAAAAATCTTTGCAGTCTCTGCAATACCGGGAAGTTTTTCATGAATAATTTTTGAATCTAAGTGTTCAAGATGTAAATAAGCGTGATCTTTATCAGCACCAACACCTCTTCCCTCGTTAACTTCTATTTGAATTGCACGGCTTACAACATCTCTGGACGCAAGGTCTTTGGCGTTAGGTGCATATTTTGTCATAAATCTTTTGCCATCTGAATTAGTTAAATATCCACCTTCTCCGCGCGCTCCTTCGGTAATCAAACATCCGGCGCCATATATACCCGTTGGATGAAATTGCACAAACTCCATATCTTGTAGTGGCAAATCTGCTCTTAAAATCATACCATTTCCATCACCTGTGCAAGTATGCGCAGATGTTGATGATTGATATGCTCTTCCATAGCCGCCCGTTGCTAATATAACAATTTTAGATTGGAAAAGATGTATTGATCCGTCTTCTAAACACCAAGCAAGAACTCCAACACATTTATTATTTTCAAAAATCAAATCAATGACAAAGTACTCTATATAAAAATCAACATTATTTTTAAGTGATTGAGTATAAAGTGTATGTAAAATTGCATGACCCGTTCTATCTGCAGCCGCACATGTTCTTTGCGCAATGCCTTTTCCAAATTCTGTAGTCATTCCACCAAAAGGTCTTTGATAAATTTTTCCTTCTTCAGTTCTAGAAAATGGTACTCCGAAATGTTCAAGTTCAATTATAGAGTCAACTGCATTCTTGCACATGTATTCTATTGAATCTTGATCACCAAGCCAATCTGAACCCTTCACAGTATCATACATATGCCAACGCCAATCATCATCACCCATATTACCTAGCGCTCCACTTATTCCTCCTTGCGCTGCAACAGTGTGACTACGCGTAGGAAATACTTTAGAAATACAAGCAACGCTGTGTTTAGATTGAGCAAGACCCATGGTAGCTCTAAGACCAGATCCGCCAGCTCCAATTACAATTGCATCATGTTTGTGTTTAATTAATTTATAACTTTCCATGTTAATTCCTTGATATTATTAAAAGAAATATAAGTGTTAATAATAGCATCAGCCCATGCATTATGTTGGATAAATTAATTAATAGTTTTTGTAATTTATCCTCATGGATGTAATCTTCTAATATAGTTTCAATTCCCAATGAGCTATGCGAGAAAAGAACAATCGATGTGAATGAAATAAATATTATTCCAAATGTTGAGGTTATGTCATTTTTTATTTCTGTATATGACAAAGAATGTATATTTAAAAAATAAATAATTAAATATATTATTGCTGGAACTAAAATGATTGCTGTTATTCTTTGTAATTTCCAATGTAAAATTGCCATATTAAATTAACCTATGAATAATAAAAAAGATGTTAATGTTATTGATAATGATAAAAATATAACTATATATCCTGATATATAACTATCTTTTAAGCTTAACCCCAATCCATAATCCCAAAATAAATGTCTTATGCCATTTAACAAATGGTAAATTGTAGAAAATAATACACCAAGTAAAAGAAATTTTATTAAAGGATTCGCTATGATATTGATTAAAATATTAAAATAGTCTTGCCCTAGAAAAATTATTATAAGACTAACAGGTATTAATATAGAAAAAAGAGATAATATTACGCCTGTAATCCTATGCGATATTGAAAGCACAGATGTTAATTGTGGTTTATATATTTGTAAATGTGGCGATGTAGGTCTATTGGTATTTAACATAATTCATTCCTTAATTTAAAAATCAATACAGCGTCCATTCTTTTCCCAATCTCCATAGCGTGTTGGATCGAGTCCTTTGCGACCACCAATTTCTTTTATTTTTTTAGTATTAGTATTTTTTTGTGAGTTGGACTTTTCTATTTTTTTCTTCTGGTGCATATAAACTCTCCATTCGGTATTATATGCAAATATAGGGCTTAAATAAATAGCACTTTATTAGTAAATACTTATTTTCTCTTATTTGCTAGAAACGTAGGGTTTTTGGTATAATAAAAGAAAAATAAATATAAAATACAACTAAATATCAATACTTTATATGAACATTAAAGAATTAAATTATAGTGCTAAAGATGGAAACTCTTTGTGTATAAGTGTGTCTGGTGTTGATGCGGCTAAATTTCTACAAGGCCAGTTTAGCAATGATATTGATATATTGACTGGAAAATATTATCAAAATTCATCATTTTCAACCAATCAAGGTAAGGTGATAGCCATTTTTAAAATTATTAAAGAAAAAGATTCTTTTATCATAGTAATAAATAAAGAAATTTCAGACTATTTCATTGAGAAATTATCAATGTATATACTTATGTCTAAAGTCAATATTGAGATAATGAGAGATATTCATGTTTATGGTGTTATTGGAAAAGCAGCCAATACATTCATTAAAGAGAATAATTTGAATTTATATTCGGTTATGAAAAGTGATGATGTATGGATATTAAATAATAGCAAAGATGAAATAAAGGGGTTAACAGTATTGTCTAAAATGGCAGGAGCAACTTTACAAAAAACATCCCATTTTAATGCGAATCACTTTCTAGACATAAAAAAAGGGATGATAAGAATAACAATGGAATCAAAAGAAAAATATATTCCACAAGTACTTAATTTAGAAGATTTAAATGGTATTAGTTATAAAAAAGGTTGTTACACAGGTCAAGAGATTGTTGCTAGAACGCACTATCTGGGAAAAATTAAAAAAAAACTAGTATTATTTAGTTGTAGTTCAACAAGTTTAAAAATTGAAAATAAGATATTTGATGAAGGCAAAGAAGTTGTTGGTGAAATTTTAACAAACGCCTTTGAGAATGATGATAGTTATTTATATCTTGCTGTAATAAGATTAGATGGCATTGATAAACCTTTGGTTGCAAATAACCACAAACTTAATTTAATTACCTTTTAGTATATCTTTAATAATATCTCGTTCTGATAAAAGCTCTTTTTCAGTATTTTTTAAATAAGTAGAAGATTTTTCAGACACTTCAAGGTTATTGATAATGTTTATTTTAGAATTAGATAGCTGCAAAGGGAATGAGAAAAAAATTTCATTAGATATGTTATAGCTATTCTTGGAAATGATTCCCATTGACTGCCAATCATTATCGTTATTAACTAAAACATTTAAATGGTCATAAATTGCAGAAGCAGCAGATGCTGCGCTTGATTTTCCTCTGTGTTCTATTATTTCTGCTCCCCTGTTTTGCACTCTGAGTATAAAGTTATTTTCTATCCATTTATCGTCAAGATTTTCTATACTTTCCCTTTTATTGTCAACCAAGGCATAACTTAAATCAGGGTATTGTGTTGCAGAGTGATTTCCCCATACTATTAATTTCGTAATGTTCTCTACATCAATGTTTAATTTTGAAGATAAAACGCTTTTTGCTCTATTTTGATCTAGCCTCATTAGAGATGTAATATTTTCAGAAGAAATATTTGAGGCAAAGTTTTGTATAATTAATGCATTAGTATTTGCTGGGTTTCCTATTACGATTATCTTAGTTTCTTTTTTTGCGCACTTATTAATAGTGATCCCTTGATTCTTAAATATGTGCGCATTTTCAAGCAAAAGATCTGCTCTTTGCATCCCCTGTGTTCTTGGTTTAGCGCCTATTAAAAGAATAAAATCTGCATCAGTAAACGCTTCTTCTGCCTTATCTGTTATTAATATTGAAGCAAGACTCTCAAAGGCGCAATCTTCTATTTCATATTTAATGCCCTTTAAAATTGGCAAAGCTTCTGTTATATCAAGCAGATTAACCTGAATCTTAGTGTCACTAGGAAAAATTTTACCAGATAATATTCTAAATATTAAAGAATATGCAATATTCCCAGCAGCGCCTGTAATCGTTACAATAACTTTATTCATCATATTAGTTTCTGTGCTAATTTTAAATCATTCGGTGAATTTATACTAATTGAATTATGTTTTTTTAGCTTAATACATTCAATTTGTATATTATTAAATAAAAATCTTAACTGTTCTAAATTTTCTTTATTTTCATATGTAGATTTCTTAAACGCTAAATACTTATTTAATAAAGAAACCTTATATCCATAAAGCCCTAGGTGAATTAAATAATTTGATGGACTATTAAATGGCAATGGTGATCTAGAAAAACACAATGCATTGTTATTTTTATCTGTTATAACCTTAACATAGTCTTTATTAAAATAGTGTTTTTTGTTACCAGATTCTACAATAACAGTTGTCATCTTTTCTTCCTTAGATTTTTTTAAGGAATTAATCATTTTATTTACACCATTTACTGGAAAATTTAATTCGTCACCTTGAACATTAATAATTATATCATTTTTATTAAAATTTCTTTTTTTACATAAATCTGCAATTCTTTCTGTTCCATTTGAGCACTGTTTTTTAGAAAGATATGTATCTATATTTAAATTATCTATTAATTTTTTTATTTCTATGCTATCGGTAGCTACAATTAACGAATCATAATTTAATTTTTTAGCATGCAGGCAAACATGCTCTATAATTGACTTGCCTTTGAAGTTTTTAATAAGTTTACTAGGAAATCTTTTAGACTTTAATCTTGCTGGTATAATTATTCTAGTTTTCATATAATTAAATCTACCTTCTTGTCTATTTTTTTAATAAAATCTTTATTTATAATAAGCTCTTGATTAATAATCCATATCTTTTCATTTTTTAAATTATATAATTTCACATGGTCTTTCGCTGTAACAAAGATAGGATGTGAATCATTAAAATCAAATTCTGATCCATTAAACTTATAATGGTCATTATATTTATGTATTATAACATTAATTTTATTTTGTTTTAAACTTGCGCATATTTCAGATACTGATGCTATGCCTGAAACTAAATGGATGGTTTTGTTTTTAAAAGTCTCTATATTTTCTACAGTATGTGTAACTGAATTTATAAGATTCTTGTTTATTGTTGAGATACAGCCGTGAGCGTATATTCTGTTATTAAAACCATTCTCTTTCTTCTTATATTCTAAGTCTCTGTATGGTCCAGATGGTAATAAATTACTAAATCTTGTTGTACCATAGTTATCTGAATTAAAATTATTTTTTGATAGTATTATTTCTAATTTTCTACCAAGAGCAAGATGCTGTAAACCATCATCATGGATAATAATATTATTATGAAATTTATTTATTAATACTTTTGTTGCTTCTACTCTATTTCCACAACTTACTATGTTTGCTTTTGTCAGTTTAGACATCAGCATAGCTTCATCTCCAACAATATCTGGGTGAGATTTATCATTTACTAACTGGGGAATTTTTGACGATGACTTATACCCAGACGAAACAATTCCAACTTTGAAACCTTTGTCTGAAAGATGATTTGCTAACCAAATACAAAATGGTGTTTTGCCTGACCCTCCAACAGTATGATTTCCCACAACAATAATTGGTGTTTTAAAACTATATGTTTTTAATAAATTAAACTCATAAGCACATCTTCTCAATGAAATTATTATGTAATATATAAATGTTATTGGCAACATAGATAATCTTATAAGAGTATAAAAAAGGAAATAATCTTCACCTTTTTGTGTATACCAAACCTTGTTAAGTATTTTTTCTATCATTAATCGATTAATGGGAATTGTAATTTATGAAGATCTGCATATAAGCCTTTTCTTTTAATTAACTCTTCATGTGTTCCGCTTTCAACAATTTTCCCATGATCTAAAACAATTATATTATCTGCGCTTTCTATCGTTGACAACCTATGAGCTATAACTATAGTGGTTCTATTTCTTTGTAAGGTTGCCAGCGCTCCTTGAATTAATTTTTCTGATTCAGAGTCTAATGAACTTGTAGCTTCATCTAATAACAAAATAGGAGAATCTTTTAATATAGCTCTTGCGATTGCTATTCTCTGTCTTTGTCCGCCAGAAAGTAATATTCCATTATCTCCAACTAAGGTTTCAAATTTAGATTCATAGGCATTAATAAAGTCATATGCATTTGCACTTTTAGCTGCCTCTTCAATTTCATCAAATGATTTATTTTCAAGCAATCCATAAGCAATGTTATTTTTAATAGTATCATTAAATAATGTCAAATCTTGCCCTACGTAAGCTATTAATCCTCTTAATTCCTTTAAGGTTGTCATGTTAATGTCTGTATCATCTATTGTAATGTTTCCATTTTTAATATCATAAAATCTAGGTAATAAATTCATTAAAGTAGATTTGCCACTTCCTGATTTACCAACTATTGCGCATGTTGTACCTTTTTTAACGGAGAAGTTAATATCCCTAAGTACAAAATTATTGTCATCATAATATGAAAAGTTTATGTGGTTAAAATATATGTTATTGAATTTTTTATTTAAATGAATCTCTTTGGCGTTGCTTTCATTTGTGTCGCTTTCTGATTCAGAATCTAACAGATTGAATATTGATTCACTTGCCGCTAATCCTTTTTGTAAAGTTACATTTATTTCTGCTAATCTTTTTATGGGAGCAAAAATTAATATCATCGCTGTTATAAATGACATAAATGTTCCTACTGATATACTGCTTATGTATGCTTCAGAGGTTACAATATATATTATTCCTGCAAGAAATAATGCAACAACAAATTGAACCAACGGAATACTTATGCCTTGTATCAATGCTAATTTTAAATGCCTTGCTTTATTATTATCATTTACAGCTTCAAAAGATTTCTTTTCGCTATTTTCTCCACCAAATATCTTTACAACTCTATGGCCTGCAATTAATTCTTCAACAACATTTGTAATATAACCCATTGAGTTTTGAATGTGTCTGCTAGTGTCTCTGAATCTTACGCTCATAACTTTGATAAAAATTGCTATAACTGGACCAATAATAAATAACCCTGATGATAAAATAAAACTTTGATAAAACATCAACCCTAATAACCCAATAACAGTTAATCCGTCTCGCACTATAACAGTGATAGCTTTTGTGGCAGCCTCTGCAACTTGTTCGGTATCATATGTAACTTTTGATAATAACTCGCCTGATGATGAAAAATCATAAGTTTTTGTTGGCGTATGAACTAATTTATCAAACATTTCTTTTCTAATTTTCTTAACAACGTTTCTACCAACCCATGCAATTCCGTAAGTTGATATAAAACCAGCAATACTTCGAAGTAAAAATAACCCCACTAACAAAAATGGAAACATTTGTATTGTTCGTGGGTCTTTCTCAACAAAACTTCCATCTAAAAGTGGCTTAATTAGTGCTGCAAATGCAGTATCTGTTACAGCAAATATTGCCATTGAAACAATTGAAATAAAAAAAACTAGTTTATGATTAAATGTATAAGTTAATAATCTCAGGTATAAACGTGACCCTAATTTTGACTCTTTATTTTTCTGCATATTTAATTAGTAAATTTTAATGATAAGCCTTATGTTGTAATATATGATATTAATACATTTTATAGGAAAAATATCTATATTTAATAAGAGATACATGGTTTTATGAAAAAATTCTTCAAAAAATATACTCCTAATCGTGATGCTGTAAAAGAGTATAAAATGCTTAATTTTTTAGGTTCATCACTATTTCACGAAGATTTATGGAAATTTAATAGGATTTCGTTTTGCAGAGCAGTAGTAATAGGTCTTTTCTGGGGTTGGATGCCTATGATGTTTCAAATGATTCCTGCCGCTTATTGTGCTGTTGTATTTAGAGCAAACCTTCCATTGTCGGTAGCTGGTGTATGGATTAGTAATCCAATAACAATGCCTGCTATGATGTATTTTGCATATATTTTTGGAAACAATATTCTTGGTCTAAACCCAATTTATAATGAATTCAAACTCAATAGTGAATGGATAATTAGTGCATTAGGTAATATATGGGAACCGCTGTTAGTAGGGACGCTAATTATTGGCATTGTCTCAAGTGTTATTGGATATTTTTTAATGCATATTTCATGGAAAATTTATGCATATAGTAGATTGAAGAAGAGAAAATAAATTAACCTGATAATTTCCCAGAGTCCAACTTATAAACCGTATTAAAGTGCTTTATGATATTTTCGTCATGAGACACTATTAAAAGAGATGAGCCAAATGTTTTACAAGAATTAATTAGCAATTTTATAATTTTTTCTGTGTTTTCTGTATCAAGGTTGCCAGTTGGTTCATCAGCTAATATAATTTTTGGCTCTGTTATTAAAGATCTTGCGATTGCAACTTTTTGTGATTCCCCTCCTGATAGTAGATTGGTTTTATAATTTTCACGTTCTACTAAATCCAATTCTTTTACCAGTTCCAATGCTCTATTATATGCGGTTTTTCTACTTACTCCTCTAAGAAGTAATGGCATAGATATATTTTCTATAACAGTTAAGTCATTCAATAAGTTAAAAAATTGGAAAATTATGCCTATATTTTTATTTCTAAAATATGATAATTCATCACTATTCATTAATGTTAAATTATGATTTTCAAAAATTATTTCTCCTGATGTTATATTGTCTAAACCAGATATTAAATTTAATAAAGTCGTCTTCCCACTACCTGAAGGCCCCTTTAAAGCTATTAATTCCCCTTTTTGTATAGTTAAGTCAACGTTATCAATGACGGGCTTTGATCCTAGATTCGTAGTGTTATATGATTTATATATTTTTTTGCAACTTAACATATTTAATTATTACCTCTTAAGATTATGGATGGTCTAATAGATGATGCTTGTATCGCTGGATATATTGAAGATATAAATACCAAGATGATTGAAAAAATAGTTATTAAAATAATGTCTGCGCTATTAATGACAGAAGGAATCTTTTCTAGATGATAGATTTCAGCTGGCATTAACGATAAATCAAATAAATTTTCTATAAATTTAACAATTAAATCAATATTATGTGACATCAATACTCCTAATAAAATACCAAAAGTTATTCCTATTAAGCCAAGAAATATTCCTTGTAGTAAAAATATAGAAACTATTTTTTTCTTTGTCGCGCCAAGAGCCATTAGGATAGCAATGTCCTTCTCTTTATTTTTGATAAGCATTAACAATGATGAAACTATATTAAAAGCTGCAATAGCAACTACTAATACTAAAATAATAAACATTACTCGTTTTTCATTGTTAATTGCAAGGAACAATGATTGGTGGGTAAAACTCCAATCTTGTGCATAATAATCATTATGTAAGCTATTAAAATTATCTGAAAATAATCTTGCTTTTAAAGGGTTTCGTAGTTTAACTCTTGTTTTATCGGCATATATGTGATGTTTATTATTAATTTTTAGACTTTTTAAAAAGGAAGTTAAATTAATAAACGCATATGCATTATTATATTCATATAAACCCACATCATATATGGCATCTATTTTATAAGTTTCAGATAACTGAAATTGTTTGTGTCCATTACTTGATGAGAAATGAGTTAAAAGATCTATGGTGTCTCCTGTATTTACTAATAATTTTTTGGCAATACCGGATCCAATAATAATAGTATCTTCATTTTTGCCAAAATCATCATAACTGCCAAAAATTATATTACTATGAATAATGCCAACGTTTTTTTCTAACGATGGATCAACGGCTCTAAAAAAAGCATTCACTGTTCCTGACTGAGAGCTGAGTAAAGATTCATTTTCAATATAATGCGAAAAGCCTGATATTTCATTATTATCTTTAAATTTATTTAATATTGACGATAGTTTGTTATTTGTGGCATTGTTTGTATAAATTGTCACATGAGAAGTAAACCCTAGGATTTTATCCTTTAACTCTTTTTCAAATCCATTCATTACTGACATGACGGTTATTAATATTGAAATACCAAGTATTATTCCAAGAACAGATATTTTTGATATTATATTAATAAAACTACTATTATCTTTGGATCTTATAAATCTATATGCTAGCAACAAACGCATCTATTTATTATATCATAGTGGATTAACGGAAAAAATAATTATGAGAAATCAAATAATATCAGAAGAGAGTTCAAATACTATAATCTTAAAATGGCCTTCAATGCATAAAGGTAAAGATAATTGGCCTAATTTATTAAATCTATATGTTGAAATCATAACCTTTCTATTAGGCAAAAATATACATGTGGTTTTGATAGAAGATTTAAAAAATAATTTTATTGATGATATAAGGGAAGTTAATAAAGAGATAGGTTTTGATTCAAATTCTATAATAACTTTAAAGTTTAATACCAATGATATTTGGATAAGAGATTATGGTCCATTTATGTTGCAAGATAATACAAATAACAAATTTTTTGTTCTAGATTATAATTACAATGCGTATGGAGAAAAATACAATTATGATCAAGACAATAAATTCACACATTATTTTTCTAAATATTTAAACAAAAAATCTTATAACATACTTACTAAAAAAATATTTAATAAAATTTTTATTGAAGGTGGAAATATTATACACAATAAGTCTATGTATATATTGAATAAAAATTGTTTAAAGAATACTAATAAAGAATTGTCATGGTCTGAAATTAAAAAAGAATTAGACCATGGTTTTATTAATAATAATTTAGGTGATTATTTAATATTAGATATAGAAAACATTTCTGGCGATGATACAAATGGGCACATAGATAATCTTGTTAGGTTATACGGAGATGATTTATTATACATGTCATGTAAAGACATAGAACATCCAGATTATTACATTTTAAAAGAATTAAAAAATCAAATTAAATCAATGAGCAAAAATATGTCATTTATAAAAAAAATAGTAGAAATTGAGCATGATGCTAACGATGTAATATACTATAATAAAAAGATATTACCTTTTTCTTATCTTAATTTTATGAATGTTAAAAATAATATATTAATGCCAATTAATATTAATACAAAAATTAAAACCATTTCAAAATTAAAGGGTATATTTGATAAAAACAGTATAAAATTTATAAATTCAAAACCTCTTTTATGTGAACTAGGCGGGTTACATTGCTGTTCATTAAATTGGAAATTATAAAATGCATAGTAATAAAATTGATATAATCATTATTCAAAAAAAAATTAAAAATAATGTAGCCTTATCTCTTCGTAGCTTTGTGAAAACTATATCAAATATATCTATAAAAAATAACACTCTTGTTGTGCTACATGAATTATCATATTTAAAATATATAGGTTTAAATAAGGACAAAAAAAATAAACTTTTAGCTATAAAAATAACATCAGAAACGGTTAAAAACTTTTGTGAAATTTGTAAACAGAAAAAGATATTTCTATTTCTTCCAATTTTTGAGGTTTATAGAAATAAATATTATAATTCTTGTGTAATTATTTCAAATAAAGGGAAAATATTAGGTGTATACCGTAAGAAAAATATACCTAATGAAAAATGTTATTATGAAAAATTTTACTTTTCGCCATCACGGAATAATTTTAAAGTTTTTAATATTGGTATATGTAAAATTGGAGTTATGATATGTTGGGATCAATGGTATGCAAATTCATATAGAACTTTAACAAAAAATGGTGCAGATTTAATTATATGTCCAACATCTATCGGTTGGGCATACTTTAATAATAAAATGATAGGTTTAAAAAATGATAAAAAGAAATGGGAAATGGTAATTAGATCAAATAGTTTAATGAATAACATTCCTGTTATAGTGGCTAACAGAACTGGAGTAGAAAAAAAATCTAACCATAAGATAAATTTCTGGGGTTCAAGTTTTATAACAAACCCTCATGGAGATATAATATCTCAAGCGAAAAATAAGAATCAATATTTAAAAATTACATTAAATTTAAAAGAAAAATGTGTTGCAGAGAAATATTGGAATTTTATAAAATAATATCCTATATAATGTTTTAATAGGTTTGTTCCCTACATATCAAATATCATCCATAAAAACTATTCATTTAAAGACACATATACTGTAGAATCAAACTAAAGGGTGGCTCGATCGTTATCCTGCTTGTTGATGTAAGAGGAAATATGAGATTATTAACAACATTTTTTATAGGTTTATTAACAATAAATATGTCTCTAGCTACTACATTAGTATCTGGATTAGATAATAAAAAGTTGAAAACTTCATCAATCATTAATGCAGAAGAAAGCGAAGAAGAAGAGCCAGATTGCGAATAATAAATTTAGGAGAGGAGTATGAAAATAAAATCAATATTAAGTATCGCTTTAATCACTATATTTTCTGTCTCTACAGTATATGCCGATAAACCAGTAGGTATTTCAAAAGGTGATGGACCATATTCACTTGAAATAGGAACTTCGGTAAATGTTGATGGACATAAGATTATGAGAAACCAAAATAATGCAAATACAGTTAACCCTGCGTTTGCTAAAACATCAAGACCTTGTCCACCATTTTGTGTTCAACCAATACAATTAAGACCAGGTATTGAGACTATTGGTGAACAAGAAATAATTCACTATGCTGTGATGATGAGTAAAGGTCAAAAAATGCCAGATGGCTCTGAAATAATGGTAATTGATTCAAGAACACCCGATTGGGTTGCTAAAGGTATGATTCCAGGAGCTATAAATGTTCCATGGACACATCTTAGCGAGGCTAAAGGGGCTGATCCAATTTCAATTGCTGAAATTATGACTGAGAAGTTTGGTGCGGTTGAACAAAATGGGTTGTTTTACTTTGATCATGCTAAAACACTAGTTATGTATTGTAATGGCATGTGGTGTGGACAATCACCAAATAATATTAAAAGCCTATTAAAATATGGGTATCCAGCTCATAAGATAAAATGGTACCGTGGTGGTATGCAAAACTGGGAAATACTTGGTTTTAATACTGTAAAATAAACCGCAGTGATATATATTAAAAGCAGCACAATTGTGCTGCTTTTTTTATGATGAAAAATATTTTTAAAAATAATGATAAGAACTATATTTATGGAGGTTTGTATGGTTCCTCAGGTTCTTACGTTATTAGCAAATTATCTAAAGATTTTAAAAATATTGTAATTATTCTTGATAATAATAATGAAATTAATAATTTATGTAATGAATTAAGAATGTTTATAGATAATAATGTTTATGTTAATAAATTTTTAGACATAGAATCATTACCATATGAAGAAATTATTACGGATAATGACATAATTTCATCCAGGATACAGACATATAGCAATATATTAAACCATGATCAAAACATCACTATAGCCAGCTACTCTTCTATTATCAAAAGAATTAGCCCTGATATTAAAAAAAACAATTTCTTTAATGAGATTAATTATGATTATACCTATAACAATTTAACTCATATAATCAGTGAGCTTAACTATGAAAGAACTGAAAAAGTATTAAATAAAGGAGAGTATGCCATAAGAGGTCCCATTATAGATATCTTTTCAATGGTTGAAGATGAGCCAATCAGAGTAACTTTTGATGATAAAAAAATAGAAACTATCAAAACATTTAATATACATACTCAAAAGACGAAATCATTATTAAATAAATTTATATTGAGTTATTATTCTGAAATTATTATTGATGATAATGTTATCAAGAATTATAAAGCTAAGTCTAATAAATTATTTGATAATGAATATGCAGAAGATATAGAATTTTCAAAGATTACAAATAAAATTAATTATCCGTCATCATATAATATATTGCCATTATTATATGACAACACTTTAACTTTGTTTGATTTATTGCCTAAAAATGGTATTTTCTTAACAACTAAAGATGTTGAAAAAGAAATATCAAAGATTAATGAAAGATATTTAGAATATTATGAAGCTTATAGTAATACAAAATATATTTTAAAACCAGATAATATAATAATTAGTTATAATGAATTTTTAAAATTAATAACTGATTATAAGAAAGTAAATTTATCAAATTATAAAATTATAGAAAATAAAAATAATTATAATGCCCCAATTAAAAAATTACCATCAGTTCTAATAAATAATACGTATAAAAACCCATTTCAAAATTTAAAAAAATTTATTGATAATGATTTATATAAAATATTAATTTATGTAAATAGAAATAGTTTAAAAACAGAGATAGTAAATTTTTTAGAATTATTCTCAATTTCATATAAAGAAATTACGGATATTGGAGACTTTTACCGCAACAAAAAAGGATTATACATATTAAATGATGATATTGACGAAGGTTTCATAGATTATAAATTAAAAATTGCACTAATTTCAGCAAAAGATATTTTTGGGATAAGATCGGTATCGGTTCAAAAAAAGAAAAAAAATAATTTTATAGAAGAATATATAAGCGATATATCACTTTTAGAAATTAACGCTCCTATTGTTCATGATAATTATGGCATTGGGAGATATAAGGGGCTTATAAATATGGATATAGAAGGTATTCAAACAGAGTTAATTAAAATTGAATATGCTAATAGTGATATATTATATATTCCTGTTACATCGATTAACTTATTAAAAAAATATACAGGACATAATGGCTTAAATACCCCTTTACATTCTCTTGGAACAAATCATTGGATAAAGATAAAAAATAAAGCAAAGAATAAAATTAATGACATTGCTGTTGAGTTATTAGAAATAGAATCTAAAAGAATGTCTAGCAAAGGGTTTAGCTTCGAAACAAAAGCTAAAGATTATGATAAATTTATTGACCATTTCCCATTTGTAGAAACTGAAGATCAAAATAAAAGCATAAATGAGGTGGTCTCTGATATGTCAAAGATTAAACCAATGGACAGAATTATATGCGGAGATGTTGGTTTTGGGAAAACAGAAGTAATTATGAGAGCCTCTTTTATTGCTTCTATGAATGATGGGCAAACTATGGTGCTTGCCCCAACAACTATTTTAGTCGAACAACATTTTAAAACATTTTCAAAACGATTTGAAAATACAGCTATAAATATAGGCAAATTATCAAGGCTTCAAAGCGCTAAGGATAAGTCATTATTGTTGAAAAAAATTGCGGATGGGAAAGTAGATATTATAATAGGAACTCATGCTTTATTATCAAGAAAGGTAATTTTTAAAAATCTAAAACTACTTATTATTGATGAAGAGCATAAATTTGGAGTAAGAGCAAAGGAAAAAATTAAGAAGATAAAAGAAAATATAGATGTACTGTCATTAACAGCAACTCCAATTCCTAGAACTCTTAATGCCGCATTATCTCAAATTAAAGACTTAAGTATTATTGAAACCCCACCTGAAAATAGAAAATCTATTGTTACTAGAGTTTTGAAATGGGATTCAGACATTGTTAAAGATGCTATTAATAGGGAAATTAATAGAGGAGGACAAATATATTATGTACATAATGAAATTAAAACAATGGATAAAGCAATTGAGAAAATTAAATTATTAGGTTTAAAAGTAAAAATAGGTAAAATACATGGGCAATTAGATAATAAAATAATAGAAAAAGAAATGAGTAAATTCCTTAATAAAGAATATGATTTACTATTATGTACAAGCATTATTGAAAGTGGTTTAGATATTGCTAATGTTAATACAATTATTATAAATAATAGTAATAAATTTGGATTATCACAATTACATCAAATAAGAGGTAGAGTTGGACGTACTGGCAGACAAGCTTATGCATATTTAATTATTCCAGAAAAATCTATGATTACTGAAGATGCTCAAAAAAGACTGGAGGCAATAGATTCGGTAAACAGCTTAGGTGGTGGCTTAGAAATAGCAACACATGATTTAGAGATAAGAGGCGCTGGAGAAATTTTAGGTGAAGAACAGAGCGGACAAATTTATGAGGTAGGTTATGCGATGTTTACTGATTTACTAAATAAAAGTATTAAATTATTAAAAACAGGAGAACCTGAAACTGAATTAAATAATATTGAGATTGATATCAATAAATCATGTCTAATACCAGCAGATTATATAAATGATATTTATACAAGGCTTAAATATTATAAAAAAATATCTTCATGTAAAAATAAAGATGAAATAAATATAATTAAAGATGAAATAATTGATATCTTTGGTCCTATTCCAGAATTTCTCAATAACTTATTTATTTTAACTATTTTAAAATTAAAAATAATGAATAAAAATATAAAATATATAAAAATTATAAATCAAGATGTTAAAATTGAAATTAATAATTTTGAAAAAATAAAAATAAATAATATAATTGTAAATGCAAAAAACAATGAAATGAAAATTAGCAAAGATAATTTAATTCATTTTAAAGCAGACGACGTAGATTTTGAAAATCAATCTAAATCAATATCAAATATTATAAATAAAGTACTTTAAATATTTTTTTTATTATCCCAATCAATAGTTGTTGTTGGGAATGCAATTGAAGCATTATGTGATTTAATAATATCTGATACTTTATAAAGTATTTCCTCTTTAACTTTTAAAAACTCTCTCCAATCTTTTGTATTCGTAAATGCATAAATAATAAAATCACAAGAAGAAGCTTCGAAACTTTTAAAAAATACAATTGGCTTATTTTCTTTATCAATACCTTCATGTGACATCAGATACTCTCTTACATCTTTAACTATATTAGGTATTTTATCTAGATCATCATAGCGAAGACCTATAGTTTGATTAATTCTCCTATTTGTCATCCTTGTCGCATTTTCTACAATAATATTTGAAAATGCAGAATTTGGTATGTATAAAACATTTTTAGAAAAAGTTCTAACAACAGTTAACCGCCAGCCAATGCTTTCAACAATACCTTGTATATTTCTATCAGGTGATTTGATAAACTCACCTACCCTAAAAGGTCTGTCAAAATAAATCATCAGCCCTCCAAAAAAATTAGATAATAAATCTTTGGCAGCTAAACCAACAACTAAGCCTCCAACTCCTCCAAATGCCAATAACCCTGATATGCTTAA
>CAJWJQ010000021.1:0-19735 GCA_913041905.1 uncultured Gammaproteobacteria bacterium | reverse complement strand
CCTAGCTTAAGATGGAGAATGTTCGAAAGTATCTTAAAGCTAGGCGTCCATGTTATATCATCGGGAGAGATGAAATAATAATTAAAAGTCGAATTTTACTCCCGCCATAAAGGTCAAAGGCTTATTAGGTCTTTTGCCATATTCATGTTCAGAAGCTACGATAACTTTATCAAATAGGTTATCAACATTTATAAAAGCTCTTGCTGATTTTATACCAGCCATTAGCGGAGGAATCTTCATTCCGCTATGTAAATCAAATATAAAAGCCTTACCAGTTCGATAGGTATTGTCATCATTTGTGAAAGTATCATCAAGGTATTTTGCACCTAGACTTATATCCCAATTATTAGTCTCAGCTCCAACAGATGTATACAGCTGAAAGTCTGGCACGTATGCAACTGAGTTACCTCTATAACTTACGTTTTGACCTGTATACTCAGAGTCTTGCAGCATTCCTGAAATTAAAAGCGGGAACCTTATGTGGCCTTGCGCTGTAGCTCCTCCTTTCATACGTGGTGGTGAAAACATATTGTTTAAGCGATATTGAAATTCAATACCCTCAATTTCTGCCGCACCTTTACTGTAAGTGGTACCCGTTGTGTCAGTACAACCTGCTGCAGCTAAACATGTTTCATTTAATTGATCATAATGGTTACTGAATGCTATAAGCTCTAAAAAACTATTCGCAGTTTGCTTTCTATAACCAATTTCCCAGACATCAGATTCTTCTGGTTCTACGCTAGCCGCTGTACCTGCATCAACAGGACTAAAGCCTTGGCTAAAACCTAAAAACCAAGATGCTCCACCACCTAAATTATAGATAGTTGATAATCCCATCATGGTTTCATCTCTGCTTATATCTTGTTTAGAGTTACCTGGGTTTGCGTTTGTGCCATCATTATTCTCTGTATCTTCTTTACGTATACCAATGGTATTTGTGAAATTACCCATAGTGAAAGTATCTTTTAGGTAAATTGATACTGCGTCAGTATCTTTAAGTTCAGCAGCTGATGTTGTTGTAGCACCTCTAACTGCACCGCCAGGAGTAACCATGGTCATAGTGTTGTTAGCATCAACTGTATACTTCTCATAATAATCAGCATCGTGTCTTTCTCTATAGTCCTTATGACGTCTATATCCATATTCAAGATCATGACTTCCTATATTGTGATTGAAAACCATTTGGAAGCCAGTCATACCATAATCACGATGGCCCATAGATCTTTTTATATACTCGTTTGCACCCATTGCAGTTGTGCCAGTAAGAATATTATATGCGCGTAGTTCGTTACTACCAGCTAAATGCGTACCATCTGCCATATCAATTGCTGAGAATTTAACTTTAGTTGTACTGCCTACACCGTTAGCTTCAGGGTCAACATATATGTCGCCAACTTTGCCCCATAACCTAGAGTATCTAGTTTTATAAAGTTTTGTTGTAACGGCTAGATTAGGTGTCCATTGTTTGAAATGGGTTAAGATATATCTGTGATAATCATTATCCATTTGGTCAAATGCAGTCTCGGCATATCTTTGGTATGGATCAGCATGAAATGCTGCTGTTGTTAATCCAACATACGTTTCATTTGATGTTTCTGTTGTATTAGAACTTGTAAATTCTAAATAACTTTGACTCTGTGGCATTGAATATCTAAGTTTAAACAAATCAGTTTGTTTATCATAACCTGTATCACCTGGGTTACTTGTTCCTTTAATAGACTTGTAACCATCAGCGCGATGATCTGAATATTCAATTACATATCCTAAGTTACCTAGGTTGCCGCCATAATACATATGGTTTCTACTAAATCCATCATCACCAAAAGTTAGGCTGTAATGTCCTTCAACTCCTTTAGTTGGTACTGAACGTGATATGAAGTTAATTGTTCCAGCAGTTGTTCTTGGTCCATTACCAATAGCAGCCGCACCTTTTAATACTTCAACTCCTTCCATTCTTCCAACGTCAGGAAAGAAGTACATACTACCATTTGAGTAGATTGCAGGTCCTTGTGGAACACCATCTTCTAAAATATTAATTTTTGTAGTTCTAAGGGCGCTTGTTCCTCGCATCCCAATATTATTTCTAAGCCCATAACCATCTTCAGTTTGAGAATATACTCCAGGAATCCTGTTAAGTATTCTTTCTGCATCCGTATAATTATTTCTTTTCATTTCATCATCTCCAATAAAATGAGCAGATCCAGCTTGTCGGGTTTCATCTTGAGACCCAAATATACTTATGGGACTGACTTCTTCAGCAAAGATTGGACCACTAAATACCAGTAGTATTATCCAAATTTTGCTTATAAATAACGTTTTTTTAGCCATTTATTCCTCCTTGTTCGGTAATTTAATAGATAAATTATATGATAATGATTATCATTTGTAAATAGCATTTATTATCATTTGAATAAAAATTTGATGTATTTAGTGCTTTTAACTAGGCAGGGTATTAGCTAATATCTATTAGCTATAGAGTTTTTTAGATATGGAAAAATGAGTATGACAAAAATAAGCCTTACACCTATTATTGATGTAGTTTTTATACTATTGATTTTCTTTATGCTTGCTACAAACTTTCAAGATTTTAGCAAAACTGATATTAAATTATCACAAGACAAGGCAAAAGCAACGCTGAGCGATGAAAGAGTTTTTATTATAGAATTTAATGCTAAAGAAGAGTTTAAGCTTAACAATCAAAGTTTGCCACTAGATAAAATAAAATTAAAAATCAAATCAAGTGAACAAGATGATGAAAATATTTTAGTTGTCGCAAAACCATCAGATGGGGTTAATGTACAATTAATACTAACTGTTATTGAGGATTTGAAAAAAAGTAAAATTGAAAATGTTATGTTGGGCGTCACATCTGATAATGCAAAAGACTCTTATCAGTTTAAAAGAAAAGAATCACAAAAGCTTCCAATGCTTGAAAAATTATAGATATGAGATTACAACAGCAAAAAAAATTTATAACAAAAGATGATAATCTTCTTCCCTTGGTTAATATAATATTTTTATTACTGATATTTTTTATGATTGCGGGCGTAATACAAAAACAAAAAGAACTATATGACGTACAACTAGCATCTGCAACTATTGATGAATATGTAGAAAAAGAGATGCATACTTTATTTATTGATAATGATAGATCTTTAGTTCTAAATGACAAAGCTGTTCCTTCCTCTAATTTGTCTTCAGAGCTTAAAAAATTAGGAGAGGAAAAGAATTTAATTGTTGCAGCTGACAGTAAACTGCTGACTAAAGATTTAAATAAAATTTTGCTAATTTTAAGTAAAAATAAAATTGAAAATATAACCTTAATGATGAATAAAAATGATTAATGAGGATAGTTTAAATAAATATATTTTTGTAGCTTTCTTGTTACATTCGCTATTTCTTGTAACTTTTTCAATTGGTAAAACTATTGAAGATATTACAACTATCGGTGAAACAGGTATGAATGTTCAGATGATTGTTTTACAAAAAAGTGATGAGGTTTATGATCAAAGCATTTCTGAAGAAGAACGCAATATAACCGAAGATTCAAAAAAAGATCAAGACCTTGTTATGGATGATCGCAAAGTGGGGGATAAATCTAAACTTGCTTATGATACTTATTATGGAAAAATTAGGGAGATAATAGATTCTAATAAAAGATACCCCCTGCTTTCAAGACAAAGAAGGGAAGAGGGCTCGCCAAAAGTACACTTTACTATCCTTAAAAATGGTATTGTGACTGATTTGAGTATTTCATCTTCTGGATATAGAACATTAGATAGAGAAGCTAGACGTATGATTTTAGTCTCATCTCCTTTCCCGCGAATTCCTAATTCAATGAATAAAAACTTTATTCGATTAACTATACCAATTAATTTTAGTTTGCAAACTTACTAATCTGAATTGAACCAATTTAATTTGTCGCGTAAATTAACGACATTGCCTACTATAAAAATTGTTGGTGCTATCGGTTTTTCTTTTTCTGCAAGTTTTGGCATATTTTCTAATGTTGATACGAAAACTTTTTGATTAGATGTGGTTCCTTGTTGTACTATTGCGCAAGGCGTGCTTGATTCCATACCATGTTTTATTAATTTAGAACATATTATATCTATAGACACTAGTCCCATATAAAAAACAATTGTTTGATTTGGCTGTATTAATTTTTCCCAATTTAGATTAAGATTTCCGTCTTTTTGATGGCCAGTAACAAAAATACAAGACTGAGCATGATCTCTATGAGTAAGGGGAATACCGCTATAGGCCGAACAACCACTTGCGCTTGTAATACCTGGTACAACTTGAAAAGATATGTTTTCTTCAACTAGAGAATCTATCTCTTCGCCTCCTCTGCCAAATATAAATGGGTCTCCACCTTTTAGTCTTAAAACTCTATTACCTTCATTAGCATATTTTACCAATAGTTGATTTATCTCTTCTTGGCGCACGCTATGATGATCTCTTTCTTTACCAACATAAATTTTTTGCGCATCCCTTCTAACCAAGTCAATTATAGAAGGATGGACTAACCTATCGTACAAAACAATATCTGCTTGCTGCATTAATCTTAAGGCTCTAAAAGTTAGTAGGTCTGGATCACCAGGCCCTGCTCCAACTAAATAAACTTCCCCTTTAGATTTTTTTTGTTCATCAAATTCATCTATTGTTAAATTTAAATATTCTATTGCCTCTTTGTTTTTCCCATTTAGTATTAATTCTACAAATTTACTATTTAACATCTGTTCCCAAAAAATTCTGTTTAATTTAGAATTTTTAAGTTTTTTACGAATCGCTACTCTATTTTCTGAAATAATTTTAGCTAACTTCCCATATCCGCCAGGCACCATGGTTTCAAGTTTTGTTCTTAACATTCTAGCAAGAACTGGTGAGGAACCACCAGTTGATACAGCAACCGTTATTGGTCCGCGCTCAAGTATTGATGGAAAAATAAAATCACATATTTCAGGCTTATCTACAACATTTACTAGTATGTTGTATTTTTTTGCATCATTTGCAATTTTTTTATTTATTACCTCATCATTTGTTGCGGCAATTATAAATATATAATTACCTTTTTCTAAAATGTCTGAATTATAAGTCTCTTTTATATAAGTAACATTTTTATTTTTTAAGAATCCTTCAAGATAATCTGTAAGCTCTGGAGCAACAATAGTAACTTTTGCATTAGATTTAAGTAATAAATCTAATTTTCTTTCAGCTACTTCGCCGCCACCGACAAGTAAAATAGATTTATTATTTAATTCTATAAAAAAAGGAAAGTATTTCATTGAGATTGTTCTATACCGGCTTTTTTATACCAAAATTGTGCTTTTTCTATATCCTGAGGGACTAGCTTGCCTTCCTCATATATCATAGCCAAAGTTGTTGCTGAACCTAACAATCCTTGTTCTGCAGCTTTCGTAAACCACTCTATGCTTTTTTCAATATTTTTTTCTGTACATTCACCTTCAAAAAACATAAAAGCATAAGCATGTTGAGCTAATGGGAAACCTTGCAAAGCTGCGTCACCCATATACTTGAAAGATTTTTTTTCATCAGCAACGCACCCAAGACCGTTTTGCAACATGATAGCCATTCTATACATAGCATCTGCGTTTCCCTCTTCTGCAATTGGAGATAAAAGTTTTATGGCGTGGGCAAAATTTTTTGTCTCAAAGGCAGCAATGCCACTTTCTAACTCCATTGCTCTGTTTTCGTATTTGTCCACTTTAATCCTTGAGCAAATCGTCTAGCTTTCCATCCATATCATGCTCAACAAGATCATCAAATCCTCCTATATGATAATCTCCTATAAAAATTTGTGGCACAGATTGTCTTTTAGATTTTTCCATCATAATTTGTAATTGATCTGGATTTTCATCAACCATAATATCTTCATAAGGAATTTCTTTTTTATCAAGAAAGTTTTTTGCTCTCATGCAATATGGGCAAATTCGAGTACTATAAATAATGACTTTTTTCATTTGTAGTGCTTTATCTCTCCCTTAATATTTTTTTGAATAATTACTCCTAGAATATCATAAGAATTATCTAATAAAATCTCTGGGTACATATCATTTAAAGCAATAAGAAATTTTTTATTATCTTTTTCAATAAGTTTCCTAAACCATCTCACCCCATCGTATTCTACAAATATATAATCACCGTCTTTGCAATGTCCTGATGGATCTATAATTACAATACTATTTTTAGGGAATTCTAATTCCATAGAATCATCTGTGACTTGAAGTGCATAGGGTTCTGAAGTACCACATTCTGAATATAAACCAGTTATTTTTTTATAATCTACTTTTTCCATCAATATTATTATAAAACAATAGTCTTATATAAGAGTATCAATAATTAAAACTTTATTATAAACCATGTCTGAATAAGAATATGATATTCCTCCGACTCCTTCTCCAGAATGCCTAATTCCTCCAAATGGCATCCAATCAACCCTGAAAGTAGTTTGTTCGTTTATTAAAACAGTCTTGGCTATTAATTTTTCATAACAATACATTGCTTTGTTCAGATTATTAGTAAATACAGATGATTGAAAAGCAAATTCATTATGGTTAGCTATGCCTATAGCTTCGTCTATATCATCAAATTCAAAAATATTAACAACTGGGCCAAAAATTTCCTTCTGCACCACTTTAGAATCTAGAGGAGGATTCTTTAAAACTGTGCATGCATAAGTTGTATCTGAAAGTCTTTTACCTCCACAAACCAAAGTTGCTCCTAACTTTAATGCTTCTTGTACCAATGTATCCACGCGGTCAACCTCAGATGGACGTATAAGAGGACCAACGTCAGTTTTTACATCAGATGGATTTCCGACCTTAAGTATAAAAACTTCTTCTTTCATTAAATCAATGAATTCGCTGATAATTTTTTTATGCACAATTATATTCTGGATAGATACACAAACTTGCCCTGCGTGGTAAAAACTCCCTTTAACAATAGGTTTAATAATTTTTTTTAAATTAACACCGTTGTCTATAATTACTGGGGCAACGCCACCATGTTCTAATGCGCATTTTGCCCCGGGAGGTAGTTGTGATTTAAGTTTCCATCCAACATCTGAGCTTCCGATAAATGAAAAAAATGATATATTTTTATTTTTTACAAACTCAGCTGTGACTTCATGGTCAGCATTATTTATCATTTGGCAAAATTCTACTGGTAGGCCAGACTCAAATAAAAGTTTAATGAATTCATAACATGAATAAGGTGTTTCTAAAGATGGTTTAATTATTATTGGGCAGCCTGCTGCAATAGCAGGTCCCACCTGGTGCACAATTAAATTAAGAGGATGATTAAAGGCGCTTAGAGCTAAAACTACTCCTGCAGGGAATTCTCTTTCAATTGCCATTTTGTTCATTGACGCGGAATTTAATTCCATTGGTATCTCAGATCCCCTCCTTGATTTAATTTCATCTCTACATAACTCTAATCCATTTACAGCTCTTATAACTTCAACTCTTGCATCTTTTATAGGCTTACCTCCTTCTTTAGCAATTAATGAAGCAAAATAATTAACTTGATTTCCTAATTTTTTTACAGCCTTGTCAAAAAATTCTATTCTATGTTGTTTGGTAAAATTATCTTTTGAGTTCTTAAATGCATCTTGAGCAGCTGCAACAATATTTTTTACATCATTTTTTTTAATGCATTCTACAGACCCTATTTGAGATCTATCCCATGGTGAAAATACCTCTTTTATTATAGGTTTGTTTATTTCTACAAGAGTAAGGTTTTTTGCATTGGGCCACATATTTTATATCTCCAAACTGTTTAATTTTTTAGTTAATTTATAATTTTCTCTATAATCAATTGGTACTATAAAAAGAGTTGGTCCTTTCAGTTTTCTAATTTTCTTTAAAGTTGAAACTAATCGTGTACTTTTATTCTCAAATACATAATTCCAACCATAAGCTTTAGCCAATAACTTCCAATCAGGGTTGTTGAAATCGAGATCAGTTGTTTCTCCTAATTTAATCTTTTGTTTCCATTTGATTAAGCCATAGGATTTATCCTCCCATAAAATCGAGATAATATTAGTTGAAAAACGTTTTGCTGTTTCCATTTCATGGCTATTCATTAAAAACCCACCATCACCAGATATGCTATAAATTTTATTTTTGGTATTTAATAAATCAGCAGCAATCGCTCCAGGTAAGGCGAATCCCATCGCGCTAAAGCCATTTGGGATTATGCATGTATTGGGATGATGACACTTAAAATTTCTTGCAATCCACATCTTGTGCGCGCCAACATCAGAGATTAATAAATCTCTTTCACCCATGGATTTTCTTAAATCATAGAGAAATTTTTGTGGTTTTATTAATCCTTCGCTTTTATCTTTATTGTTTTTATTAATATCATCCTCGTTTTTTTTGCATATATTTTTATGTCGTTTGTTTTTAAATTTTTTAATATCATAATGATTTATACATTTACTTAATTTTTTTAAGGCTGTAGTTATATCTCCCACCACTTCTATCTCAGGCATATAATGCTCATCAACTTCTGCGGGTTCAAAATCTATGTGAATAATTCTTGCTTTATTGTTTTGATTCCATAACCTGGGATGATACTCGACCATATCAAAGCCAATGGTTATAACTAAGTCCGCACACATAACAGCATAATCTCCATAATCAGTTGCGCCAAGCCCTATAGTTGAAATAAATAAATTTGAATCAGTATCTATTGCTCCTTTGCCCATAAAAGTTGAAACTACTGGTATTTTTGCCTTCTCACATAATCTCCTTAATTGTGCAGAAGCGTTCTTTCTAATTACACCATTTCCTACAATCATTATTGGGGAGTTTGATTCTTGAATTAAATCAAAAACCTCTTTGATTGTTTCATCGTCTGGCACTGGTCTTTTGAGAGAGCATTGAATAGCATTGGTGCAAATTTTTTTTACTTTTAAAGGTATTTTTTTAATTTTTATTTTTGCAATATCTTCTGGTAACTCTATATGTGTTGCACCTGGTTTTTCATACATAGCAAGTCGCACTGCCTTCCTGGTAATCTCGGGAATAGTGCTAGGGTTTGTTATTGAAGTGGTCCATTTAGTTACAGGCTTAAACATTTCACAAACATCCATAATTTGATGTGACTCTTTATGTAATTTATCTGTAGCTCCTTGGCCGGTTAAAACTAAAAGCGGAGAATGATCCATGTTGGCATTTGCTACGCCTGTGAGCAGATTAGATGCGCCAGGTCCAAGAGTGCTTAAACAACAAGCTAATCTACCTGTTAGTCTTCCATATACATCAGCCATAAAAGCTGCGCTTTGCTCATGTCTGGTTAAAATAAATTTAATTTTATCTGAATTATTTAAAGAAACTAAAAAATCAGCAATTTCTTCACCTGGAACTCCGAAGATATACTCTATTCCTTCGTTTTCTAAACACTTTACAAATAAATCAGATGCTTTCATTGTTTTTTTCATCCTATAATTATCCGGTTGACCAATTTTTTATTTGCCTCATTCCAGCTATTTTGCAAGCTTGTTGCGCATAACCATAAGGAAACAAATGATATATGTATTTTCTAGTAGACTTATGTATCCCGTATTCTTTCTTAAAAGCAGTTAATAGTTTTCTTAACTCGGGAACTTTATTATTTTCTATATATTGTTTTCTAATATAATTAATTACTTCCCAGTGATTTTCTGAAAGATATATATTTTCATGCTCAGCAATATATGTGGCAAATTCTTGATTCCAGTGTTCTGGATTTCTTAAAAATCCACTTTTATCAGTCTCAAAATTTATATTATTCATGTCAATGTTCTCCATAAAAAAGGGGCTGAACGATTACTCTTTCAACCCCCCTCTGTTAAAAGATCTTATTTATCCATCATGTCGTAAATAAGTGCTCTTTTATCAATGGATGTCTATTTTTTTAACATCCTCTTTTGCTTTTTTTTGTTGCAGTTTTACAGTTAAAAGACCAGCTTTTAACTGAGCGTCTTCAACTTTGACGTTATTACCAATTGAGAAATTTGCAGTAAATTCCTCTCTGATAATACCCCTGTGAAGATATTTTTTACCATTCTTATTAGCGTTAGAGTCTTTTCCTTTTTTAGTTTCCTCTCTAGTTGATCTAATGGTTAAAATATCATTCACAATCTCTACATGTATGTCATCTTTGTTAAAACCAGGTAGTGCTACTTCAATATTAAAAGCATGCTCTCCTGTTTGAATAACATTGTAGTGACATCTACTATTTTCAAAAACATTTAAATCATGAGGATCTCTAAAGTGATTGAAAAAATCATCCATGTGCGTAGATATTGGTCTTAAATTATCAAATATTGATAGTGTTTTCATAAATAACTACCTCCATCTCTGTAATGATTGTCTCTGTTTTTGTCTAATGCAATTACTTGTTTAAATGCACAGACACACATAATTCCTGTGATTACCGTTATAACCCATGACAACCCGAATGGAACCGTCCATGTGTCTAGCACCATTGGCCACCCATTTATGGCACGTGCCAGGTGTAAAACTGAAACCAATCCAAATATTATTCCAGAAACGGTTAAATATACTTCTCTTATCATGCTTGCCTCCTCTACCCAAATGGGTAGGTAATAAGCCTCTTATTTACAGAATATAAATACAAAGATTCCTAATCGTTGATTTCCATCAACTATATGTAGAATTGATTTGAAACAATATTATCTTTTTGATTCGAAGAATTTTTTAAGTAAAATCGAGGATTCTTCCATCATTATACCTTGTGAAACTTCTGGCTTATGATGACAAGAAGAAGATTCAAATATTTTTGGACCGTTTAAAACACCGCCACTTTTTTTATCTTCAGCTGCAAAGAAAATTCTATCTAGTCTTGCAATACTAATTGCATGCGCACACATTGGACAAGGCTCTAGACTAATATACATGTCACAACCAACTAACCTTTCATTGTTAATAATTTTATTAGCTTTCTGTATAGCTAAAATTTCCGCATGTCCTATTGAAGATTTTATTTGTCTCATTTGATTTGCAAATGCTGCCAACACTTCGTTATTGCGCCTTTGCACAATAACAGCTCCTACAGGAACCTCGTCATTATTATATGCCGTTTGAGCTAACTCTAAAGCTAAACTCATAAATAGTTGTGTGTTATCGATGATTTTTATAGAGTTCATTTATAAAGTTTCAATGAATTTTACAGGTTGTCCAATCGGCGATATAAGCTCATCTTCTCTCATAACTTGATGACCTCTTATAATAGTTGCAACTGGCCAACCCACTACATCCATTCCATCAAATGGAGTCCATCCGGCTTTTGATTTTTGCTGACTATTAGATATAGTATTTGGTTTTTTTAAATCTACTATAGTAAAATCTGCATCATACCCTTTCGCAATTCTACCTTTATTGTGTATCTTATGAATTCTCTCTGGTCCATGTGACCAAAGATCGACAAGTTTTTGTAGCGAAAGCTTACCATTGTTTACATGGTTTAACATGATAGGAACAAGAGTTTGCACACCAGGAGTGCCACTAGGTGAATTAGGATATACTTGTGCTTTTTCTTCAATAGTATGTGGAGCGTGATCTGATGCCAAAATATCTACCACTCCATTATTAAGTGCTTCCCATAATGCATTTTGATGATGTAGTTCTCTTATAGGCGGATTTTGTTGTGCATGTGTTCCAAGTTTTTCATAACAATCAGGGGCATGAAGAGTTAGATGATTTGCTAATAACTCTACACTTGCTATGTCCTTATTATTTTTTAAAAATTCCATCTCTTCAGCTGTTGTAATATGTAAGATATGAACTCTTCTAGAGTATTTTTTTGCAATATTTACAACGCGTTTAGTTGCAGATAAACAGCTTTCAGGTGAGCGCCATTTGCAGTGTAAAGCTACATCTTTTTTATCTCCTAGAATATTCTTTCTATTCTCTTTCATTATAAATTGATCTTCTGCGTGAACAGCTACTACTCTTTGGCCATTAGATATTACAGATTCTATTTCTTCATCAGTAGCAGTCAAAAGCTCTCCTGTGCTTGCTCCTACAAAAATTTTTATTCCACATATACCAATATCTTGTTCCCACTTATCTAGGTTTGGTCCTGTCTTACCGGTTCCGCCAAGATAAAATGCATAATCAGTCCAAGGAGCACGACTCGCTCTGTTCAATTTATCTTTAATTGTCTCAGGGTTTATTGTTAATGGGTTTGTGTTAGGCATTTCAAATATTGCTGTTACGCCACCTGCTGCTGCTGCCATCATTCCTGTCTCTAAATTTTCTTTATCCTCTAAGCCGGGCTCTCTAAAATGTACCTGGGTATCGATAACTCCTGGTAAAATATGTAAGCCTTTACAATCTATGACGTTGTCTGCACAACAATCTGTGCTACAAGATGAGAAATCACCTATAGTTTCTATTTTTTCACCTTTGATACCAATATCTACATTAACAATTTTATCTGGAAGAACAACGGTTCCACCTTTTAAAAGTAAATCATATTGAATTTTTTCGGCCATATCTAATATTAACAATATCAAGAGATAAATTCTCTATTAATAAAAACTTGATTTTCACCTACAAGTTGATAAATTGGCCGTATGCAAAAATTTTTCGACACAGTTGGTATAGCTTTATCTGGAACATGTCTAATTCATTGTTTGTTTGTACCAATTTCGTTGATTTTAGTACCATTGCTTGGCATAACAATCACCAACGAACATACAGTTCATGAGGTATTTCTTTCTGTAATTTTACCAGCCGCTCTTATAGCCATCACCATGGGTTGTAGGAAGCATAAAGACTATAATGTATTTTTTATGGCAGGAGTTGGGATTTTAGTGCTTTTCTCTGCTGTTATATATCATGACTCTCTAGGTGATATTTGGGTAAGAGTGCTAAGTGCAATTGGTAGTTCGATTTTAATTTTTAGCCATATTAGAAACTATGTATTGTGTCATAAAGATGGCTGCAATCATTAGAAAAATAATTAAATTTTAAAGACTATCTAAGTTTTTACGGGCTAATGAAAATTCTGAATCTATCTCTAATGCTTTGTTAAACATTTTTGCAGCATTTGTATCATCATCTAACCCTTTATAAGCAACACCTAAACTATTAAATACTTCTTTTGAAGTTAAATCCATTTGTAATAATTCTTCCAAATGTTGTAATGCTTCTTTATATTTTTTATTTTTTATTAAATAGTTAGACATGTTTAATCTTGGATATATTTCTTGGGGCACTAAATCAATTAATTTTTTATAATGATATTCTGCTTCTGGATTATTCATGTTGCTAAAAAGATTAGCTAAATTATTATGAACTGCAGATATATCATTGTCTACTTCAAGGGCTTTATTATAATTTTCAATTGCTTTATCAACTTCATCTAAGTCTGTATAAATAATTCCTAGTGAATAATATGATTGCAATAATTTTTTATCAATCTTCAAAGATTTTTTTATAGCTTTTATAGCGCCCTGATTATCTCCCATCGTATGTAATAAACTTCCATAATTACTTAGGAAAATAGCTTGGGTAGGCGCTGCATCAATTGCTGTTTCTATATGTTTTTTTGCTTCTGGGAAATTTCCTTCAGCCATAAAAATTAATGAAATTAAATGATGCGCATTTGGCTCAGATTTATCAACTTTCAATATTTTCTTATATATTTCTTTTGCTTTATCAAATTGATTATTTTTTTGTAAATCCATTGCTTCCGCAAAAGCTTGTTTTATTAAAAAATCACTCATTATTTTATCTCACTTTTTATCTCTTTAAGTACTGTATCCCAATCATTATGTATTGGCTGTCTAAATAATTTCATGGATGGGTACCAAGGTGTTGTATCTGAAAAATTTAAATCCCATCTCCATCCAGGAACTGCTGGTAACATAACTAATACCTTCTTATTCATTGCTCCAGCAATGTGGGCAACTACTGTATCAACTGAAATTACTAAATCAACATTTTGAATAATATTAGCAGTATCTATAAAATCATTAATATTAGGAGAAACGTCAATAATACTTTTATCTGTCTCACCAGAAAAATAATCTAGCGAAATTACATTATGTTTTTTCTTATCAAAGAAACCATTAAATTTTTTTAATTCAATACTCCTGGTTCTTTCATCCCCTGTTTCTTTTCTAGTTTGGGTAAGCAAACCTATATTAATTTTGTTTGCATCAAGAAAATCCAAGGGTTTATTTTTCACAGAAATATATGGAAAATTTTGTATATTCATTTTTGGCTCCCACTCTAATATCCTTGGTATTGATAACAAATATACATAAAAATCATAATCAGGAATTTGATCATCAAAACTGTACACTTCATCAACTCCTTGTTGATTTTTTAATAAACAATTTAACTCTTCTTGAGCAATAACGATAATTTTAGCCCCTTCATCACTTAAAATTTTTGTAAATCTTATAAATTGAATTGAATCACCAAACCCTTGTTCGCACACTACGAGTAATCTTTTCCCATCTAAGGCTTCGCCATTCCACTGAGGCTTATCAAATTTATGTTTATAGTGTTTGCTATCAAGTTTTAACCTCCATTCATATTCTTTCCAACCTTTGTCATATTCTCCTGTTAATAAATAACACATTCCTAAATTAACATGTGCAGTAACATAATCTGGGTATGCATCAATACATGAAAGGTATAGCTCTTTAGCTTGATTAAAATGTTTTAATTCTTCTTGTACGATTCCCGACATAAGCAATGCTCCTAAATGATCTTTGCTTATGTCCAGGCATTTTTGAAAATGATTAAGTGATTTTTTAAAGTCTTCCATTTGTCTATAAGCCTCAGCAAGATAAAAATGTACCTGTGATGCTTCTGGGTCTAATTTAATAGCAGACAAAAAAGCATCAATAGCATTTGGATAGTTTTGTATGGAGCTATAAGCACAACCAAGAGATGCGTAAAAACCAAGATTATTAGGCTTTACCTTAATTGCTTTTTTGATATATTCTATGCTTTCATCGAATTTCTTCTCTCTCATCCTTAAGCACCCAATTATATGGTTGGCATCGGGATTATTTGAATTTCTCAAAACTTGCTGACATAAGTGCTCTGCCTCATCAAATTTGTTTTGACTTAGGGCATTAATTGCTTTCGTTATATCTTCGTTTTGTATTTTTTCTGTATCAGTCATATAATAATTCCAGTAATTAATAAATATTAACGCATGAAACAGTTTTTTACTAAGATAAATGTTGAATCTCAACCAGGAAAGCTCATTGAGTTAACTCGCAATGTAAGTGAGTTAATTAATAATAAGGATATATCAAATGGTTTGATTACGTTATATATAAAACATACAAGCGCATCATTGTTAATACAAGAAAATGCAGATCCTGATGTGTTATATGATTTAGAGAATTTTTTTAATAATATTGCGCCACAAGACTTAAGTTTATATAAGCACCAAACTGAGGGTAAAGACGATATGCCGGCACATATAAAATCTGCGCTTACTTCTACGCACTTATCTATCCCATTAAAAGACAAAGCATTAATGCTTGGAACTTGGCAAGGAATATTTTTATTTGAACACCGTAATCGGTCTCATACTAGAACAATAGAGATACACATTATTGGTGAATAACTAGAGGGCTAATTGCCCTCTAGATATATTTATTGACTTAAGGTTGGTAACTAAAATTACCTGATAAACCAACTCGTGCTGGTTTCGTGTTCCAATCTAAACTGTGGTCATCGTATGATTGGCTACTTGTTACATTAACATCAACTCCACCACAACCTGGGTTTACCTCAAGTGGGTGATGAGCACAATGTGCAATTTTACCGTCAGCGTCTGCAACGCCACTCATTTCCCAGCCACCAGCATCTGCAACTTTGAGGAACTTGTCTTTACCATCAATTGAGCATTCAATTTTAGCTCTCTTTACTCCAACTAAGTTTGAAACTAAACCAGCTATTACTCCTAGATGACCGCCTCCTTGACCGCCCCACAATTTTTCAATTGCAGCAGCTTGTTCATCAGATGCGCTCTCATCAATATATAATGCTAGCGAACAATTTCCATCAGTTAGATTCTCAGTACTTGCTTGAAGAAAAGCTGAGACATTTACTCCGTCTAATTTAACATCATCACAATGCCCTTCTTTAATCTCCCATATTAACATTGCATGACATGGTCCCATGCTTGCAGGTTGTAAGAAAATACAAGGACAAAGTACATCGCAGTTACAAGATTCTGCGTAATTTCCTGAAACTTTCCAATCCATAATTTAACCCCTAATTAATTAGTTGAATATTTAATATACCATTTTGAATAATAATAGCTATGGTTTTAGGCAATATTAGAAAATACTAAAATACATCTCAGTAGAATGATTAAATAACTTTGTGATATATTATTTATGGGGTGAGAGATGAAGAAAAGATTCTTTATGCATGAGCATGTCTTGTCTTCTTCAAGCGGGACAACAAAATTAGAAAAAGATTTTAAATGGTACGAATCAAGCGTTCCTTGCAGATCTTCGTGTCCTGCTGATACAGACATACCATCCTATCTTGAAGCAATCTATAAAAAAGATTTTAATAAAGCTTATCAAATAAATTTAGAAGATAATATTTTCCCAGAGATTTTAGGTCGTGTCTGCTCAAGGCCCTGTGAAGATAGTTGCAGGCACTCTAAAGACAATAACGGTGAGTCAGTTGCAATTTGTTATGCAAAAAGATCTTCTGGGGATTTTAAATCTAAAAAATTTAAGGTCCAACCATATGCGCCAAGCTCAAAGAAAAAAATTGCAATAATTGGATCGGGTATTGCTGGTTTAGCCTGTGCTAGAGAATTGAAAAGATTTGGGCATAATATAGAGATATTCGAAAAACATAAATCCCCAGGTGGAATGCTAAATCAAGGTATCCCTATTTTTAGGTTACCAAGAAACATAATTGATAAAGAAGTTAAACAAATTACTGACATGGGAATTAAGATTCATTGTAGGCACTCTATAGAAACGCAAGAAGAGCTCAATCATCTATCTAAAAATTTTGATGCTGTAGTTTTAGCTATGGGCACCCTAAAACCAAATAAAATTGATAATAATTTTAGCGTATGCAGTGGTGTTGAAAATGGGCTAGATTTTTTGCTAAGAGTAAATGAATATAAGTCTAAAATTGTTGGTAAGGATGTTGTGATTATTGGTGGCGGCTATACCTCAATGGATTGTTCTCGAGTAGCACTAAGATTAGGTGCTAGGACTGTTAGAACATTTTATCGAAGAAATTTAGGCGATTTAGTCATATTGCCAGGAGAATTAGAGGAATTAGAAAATGAAAAGGGTAAAATGTTTTTTAATGCCAGACCTTTAAAGTTAATTATAAAAAATGGCCACTTAGCGGGTCTTGAATTAATTAAAACTAAGATTAACAAAAAAAATAAACTAGTCGATATAAAAAATTCAAGATTTACAATAAGAACTGATCATATAATTCTTGCAATTGGCCAAACACAAGATTTTAAGTCAATTAATAAAATAAAAAAATATAAAACAAAAATAAATAAATCAATTTCTGATTTCAAGCTTGAAAAAAATATTTTTACAGCTGGGGATTATGCATTAGGAGCAACTACATTAATAGACGCTATAGCACATGCTAAAAATTCAGCAAAAATGATTGATAAATATCTAATGAAAAGAACAATTCATAAAAATTTTATAGCCATAAAAAATGTTAAAACTACAAACCGTGATTTACAAATGAATTATATACCGATAAATAAAATGCCGACCTTAAAATTTAATGCTAGAAACAATAATAATGAAGTAGAAATTGGTTATAAGAAAAATCAATCCATGCATGAGTCATCGAGATGTTACTTATGTCACTATAAATTTGAAATTAATAATAGCTTGTGTGTGTTATGTGATGAATGCTTATTAGTTAAACCAGTTAAAGATTGTATAGTTGAAGTAAAAAATACTATAACTAATATTGAAGGAGATATTGAATATACTCCTATCACTCCTAATAAAACTAGTGGTGTATATCATGGAAAATTATATATAGATCACAAAAAATGTATTAGGTGTGGAGAATGTGAAAAAGCTTGTCCTACAAATGCAATATCAATTCAAAAAATAGAGAGGGTTATAAATGCGACAGCCTAAATTTAAAACTATCAATGTAACTTGCCCTCATGATTGCCCTGATACGTGTTCATTAAAAGTTACTGTTGATTCTGCATTAAAAAAAGCAATAAATCTTAAAGGTGATGAAACTCATCCAATAACAAAAGGTTTTTTATGTAATAAGGTCAATCACTATTTAGATTTAGTCTATAACGAAAATAGAGTTCTATACCCTCATATAAGGATTGGACCTAAAGGTAAAAAAGGTAAGTTAAAAAAAGTAAGTTGGGATTACGCATTAAAGCTAATTGCTAAAAATCTAAAGGGAATTGAAAAGAAATATGGCGGAGATGCTATACAACCATATAGTTATTCTGGAACACTTGGCATGCTTGGTTATTGGGGTATGTCTGAGAGATTTTGGAATAAAATGGGTGCAGCTAGATTGGGCAGAACTATATGTATTGCAGCTGCTTCTACAGCAGGTATATATACTTATGGCGCTGCATGCGGTCCTGCAATAGATGAGGTGCCAAACAATGACTTAATTATTCTGTGGGGAACAAATATTGTATCAACTCATGTTCATATGGTTCCGTTTGTTGAAGAAGCAAAGAAAAAAGGTGCAAAAATAATTTGTATAGATCCAAGAGAAACCAGAACCTCAGCTTTATGTGATTGGCACATACAGCCTAAACCAGGAACTGATGCAGCTCTAGCGTTGGGCATGATGTATATAATTGTTAAAAAGAAAAAACATGATTTGGCTTTTTTAAAAAAATATACAAGTGGTTACGAAGGATTTTTAAAAAATGTTTTGCCTAAATATACACCTGAAAAGGTATCAAAGATCACTGGAATTAAAAAAGATGTAATTGAAAAACTAGCAATTGAATATGCATCATCTAAAAAAACATATATTAGACCTAATTATGGGTTAAATAGACATCGTAATGGCGGAATGATGGTTAGATCAATTATGTTATTACCTGCAATAACTGGCGCATGGAGAAATAAAAGCTCTGGTGTATTTGTTGGATCAATAGAAGAGATGTGGAATGTTGATTTAAATAAACTTCAAACACCTGAACTCTTAAATGGTAAAACACCAAGAAGTATAAATATGATACAAATTGGTAGAGCATTAAATGATAAGAAATTAGACCCACCAATTAAAAGTTTATTTGTTTGGAATTCAGATGTTGCAAATTGTGCCCCAGATACTTTGAGCGTTAGGAAAGGATTGAAGAGACAAGATTTGTTTACAGTCGTGCATGAAACATTTTGGACAGATAGCTGTGATTATGCTGACGTTGTTTTACCTGCTGATACTGCACTTGAACATCTAGATTTAAATGCACCTTATGGCCATTATTATTTCAGTCTTTCACAACCTGCAATAAAACCTCTTGGAGAAAGCAAGTCTAATCAAGATTTATTTAGAGAGCTTGCAAAATATATGGGCTATAAAGAAACATGTTTCAAACAATCTGATGAAAGTATGATTAAAAATATGATAGATGCAAAACATAACCCACTTTTCACAGGGATAACATACGAGAAATTAAAAAAGAATGGTTGGATGAAAGGTGATGTAAATAATAA
>CAJWJQ010000020.1:0-20265 GCA_913041905.1 uncultured Gammaproteobacteria bacterium | reverse complement strand
AAATACAATGCAATGGATTTCTTGGAGATTGCACCTCTATCCCAACTAACATGTGCGGCGAGATAGGCTATACTACGGTTGATTATAATATAGTTGAATATACTGTATCTGATAAGACGTCATCGTTAGATAAAAACCCAACAAATAAAATTGTATATAATATATTTTTTAAATGTAATAAATAAACCATACCTTGTGTTAAAATAATGTGGTAATTTACATATTTTAGTATGAATCAATATCTTGTATATATATTTTCTTCCTATTTCATTGTATTAGCTTCTATGATTATAAATATAATCATGTTATATAAGAATTTTGTAAAATTAAAAAAAGATATAAATTAATTTATGAAAAAAAGATCTAAGCGTATTCTCTATATTTCCTTTATATTAATATCCATATTTATTTTACTTTCTCTTTTCATTAAAACTTTCAATGAAAACCTCTTGTTTTATAGAAGTCCTTCACAAATTTCTTTAGGAGAATTCCCAGAAGATCATATTTTTAGAGTTGGAGGAGTAGTGGTAGATGGAAGTTTAAAAAAAAGTAATGACACAACTAATGTTAATTTTAAAATCACAGATTATAGTAAAACCATCGATATATCTTATTCTGGAATATTGCCAGATTTATTTAGAGAAGGCCAAGGAGTTGTTATAAGAGGAAGATTGACTAAAACTGGAACTTTTGTTGCTGAAGAAGTATTAGCAAAACATGATGAAACTTATATGCCTCCCGAGGTCGCTGAAAGTTTACATATCAATGATGAAGAATTACAAAGAACTACTAAATCAATAAGTAGAGATAAATAAAATGATTGCCTATATAGGATATTTTCTAATCTTGATTGCGCTTATGAACATAAGTCTTCTCATTGTATCAAAACCATTATTAGCAAAAATAACACCCAGTTATGATAAAATTATATTATCAACTTCAAAATTACAATTTCCTATAGTTCTATTATCTTTTTTATGTTTAGTTGTTTCTTTTTTACATGATGATTTTTCAATAAAATATATATCTTCAAATTCAAATTCAGCATTACCTTATTATTACAAGATTTCTGCAACTTGGGCAGGCCATGAGGGATCAATGCTTTTGTGGTGTCTTATATTAAGTTTTTGGACTTTCTTAGCAAGCATTTATAGCAAATCTTTGGATTCTGATTTTAGAGAAAAATTTTTATCCATCATGGGTTTTTTAAATTTAGGTTTTTTAGCATTTTTAATTTTCACTTCTAATCCTTTTGAAAGAAATATATCAATACCTATGGATGGCAAAGATTTAAATCCTCTATTGCAAGATTTTGGTTTAATCGTTCATCCACCAATGCTGTATATGGGTTATGTGGGATTATCCGTTGTATTTAGTTTTGCTTTAACATGTTGTATTAGACAAGAATTTAAATCTGAGTGGGCAAAATGGTTAAGGCCATGGGCAATAATCTCTTGGTGTTTTCTAACTTTAGGAATAGCTTTAGGGAGTTGGTGGGCATATTATGAATTAGGCTGGGGTGGCTGGTGGTTTTGGGACCCAGTGGAAAACGCCTCTTTTATGCCATGGTTGATCACAACAGCATTAATACATTCTTTAATAATTTGTGAACAAAAAAGTATGTTTAAAAACTGGACAATTATACTTTCCATTATTGCTTTTTCATTAAGTATTTTAGGGACCTTTCTTGTCAGATCTGGAATTTTAATTTCTGTTCATTCATTTGCAAATGATCCTGCTCGAGGTGCATTCATTTTATTATTTTTAGCTATTGTTGTAGGAGGCTCAATTTTAATTTATATATATAATTCATCAAAAATGAATGATAATTTTAATTTTAAATTATTTTCTAAGGAAAGCTTTTTTTTAATAAATAATATTTTATTAGTGACAGCTACTTTTACGATTTTATTAGGAACAATATACCCACTTATTTTAGATTTATTAGGACTTGAAAAAATATCAGTTGGAGTTCCTTATTATAATGCAGTATTTGTACCTATTATGATACCTTTGTTAGTTTTAGCTGGGTATATTCCCTTTCTACTTTTTTCAAATAATAAAAACCCAGTTAATATTTTAAAACATATTGCTATAACTTCTTTGCTTATTTTAATTTTTTCTTTTACGAGTTTAATATTTTTTAATAATTTTAATATTAGCGTGTTGATAGGAACCTTTGTTTTCTTTTGGATCTTTATTAATTTATTCCAATATATGTATAAAAAATATAGTGAAAGTAAATCATTGAAATTCATAATGTCAAATATTGGAATGATGCTTGCTCATATGGGTTTAGCAGTTTTTGTGCTTGGCGCAACAATTGTTGAAAATAATAAAATTGAAAAAGAGCTTGTTATGCAAATAGGTGAAACAGTACTAATAAAAGACTATGGTTTTACTTTTTCTAATATTATTAAATACAGTGGGTCTAATTATAAGGGAGTTAAAGCAGAATTTCTTATATATGAAAATGAACAGCTAATAAATAAATTATATCCAGAAAAAAGATTGTATTTTTCAAGTAGCATGCCAATGACTGAAGCAGGCATAGCACCAGGGATTACTAGAGATTTATATGTCACATTAGGTAATATTATTTCAGAAAATAAATGGTCTGTTAGAATTTATCATAAACCTCTAATAAGGCTTATATGGATTGGCGCATTAATGATGGTTCTAGGTGGAGTGTTAAGTATTTTCTTAGACAGAAGAAGACAGTTAAATTATAAAGAGAAATAGTTTGAAAAATAAATTCATCTTAATATTTTTTTTATCCTTGATGCTAATATTTTTATTAGGTCTATTTATCGATACTAAAAATATTCGATCTCCTTTGATAGGGAAGAATGTTCCACAATTTATATTAAGCGAGTTATCGTCTGGCAATTCCTTTAATAATGATATGTTACCCGCAGAAAGATATTTAATTAATGTTTGGGCTAGTTGGTGTTTAGAATGCATACGCGAGCATCAATTATTAAAGAAAATTCATGAAGAAGGAAAAATTAAAATTATAGGCATAAACTATAAAGATAATAGAAGTGACGCTTTAGGATGGTTAGATATTTATGGTAATCCATATACATATAATCTTTATGATGATAAAGGTGAGTTAGGAATTAATTTAGGGGTATATGGTGTACCGGAAACATTTTTTATTGATAATAATGGAATTATAAGGGATAAATATATTGGAGCTATAACACAAGATATTTATAATAATAGATTGATACCACTTTTACAGAAGATTGATGAAAAAAAATAAACTCATATTAGTTTTATTTGTATTTATAAATTGTATTTCGTTTGCTATTGCAGATGAAAGCAAAAACATAAAAATTTACCATAAGCTTATTAATGAAATTAGATGTATGGTTTGTCAAAATCAAAATATAGCTGAGTCACAAGCTCCGTTAGCTATTGACCTTAGAAATAAAGTAAAACAAATGATTGCAGAGGGAAAAGACGAAAGATATATAAAAAAATATATGGCTGATAGGTACAGCAGTTTTATATTATATGAGCCACCTTTCAACTTACAAAACATAATATTATGGCTTGGACCATTTCTATTTTTTATTTCAGTCACTTATTTTTTATTTAGAGGAAATTCCAATAAATGACATTTATATTTATAGTTATTTTAACTTTTCTGTATATATTTTTCTTATTTAAAAATCTAGGTGAAACGACAAGTATCTCCATTAATAATAAATATATATTCTTAACATTATTTATTTTATTCATATTTATCATTATGATTTTTTTGGGAAAATCTAACATTGGATATATTGAAGAATATAATAAAATATCTTCTAAACATCAGGAGATAAGAAATAATATAAATACAATTAGAAAAAATATTCCTTCCCTTGAACAAAAGCTTAACAACAACCCTAATAATTTTGAGGGGTGGGTGATGTTAGGAAAGTCATATATAATCATAAGCGACTTCAACTCGGCTGCTTTAGCATATGAAACAGCAATTACGTTAGATAATACTGATAAAATCGTATTGCAAGACTATATATCTTTACTAAGACGGCTAGATTCAAAAAATAATAAAGATAAAATATTAAAAGCATTTGATATTTTAATTGCTTTAGACAAATCTGATATAAATAGTTTTAATATGAAACTTAATTATTCCATTGATATTAATGATTCAGAGATGATAAAAAATATCCTCAGGAAAATTATTATTAATAAAAATATAAAAGATAAAAGACCTTATGAAACCATGCTAAATAAATTAACAAATAAAGATAAATAAAGCTAGTTTAACATTAGTAAACCATTCTCATTAACATTAATGATATTTTTTACTCTTAATTTTGTTATTGCTCTGCTTACAGTTTCAATTTTTAATCCTAAATAATTAGCTATATCAGACCTAGTCATTTGAAGATTAATAGGATTTTCTGGTTGTCCGTGCCCTACTTGTTTCACAGAAATCATTTTTAAGAAATCCAGAACTTTTTCTTCAGCACTATATTTTGCTAATATATTGATCTGCATTCTTGCAAGTTTTAATTCATTCACAACGGCTACATAAAAACTATCATGAAGTTCTTTGTTTAATGACAGATATTTTTTAAATTCTTTTATAGGTATTTTACAAAGTTTTACAGGTGTTATTGATTCTGCATAGAATTCATATCTACCACCTTCATGAGATCCAAAAAAATCTCCAGGATAAAGAAAACCAATAATTTGTTCATCGCCATTTTCATTTAGTTGATAAACTTTTATAATTCCATGTATTATATTGAATATATTAAAAATATCATCATTTTGGGATAGTATAACAGATCCTTTCGGCAAATTTTCGTGTCTTACTTCTTTTGATATTTGATCTAGGCAATCTTCATTAAGTTTAGCGCAAAATATCTTTGATCTAATTTTACAGTTAAGACACTTATTAACGTTCCTATACATGCTTTGTGTTTCTTGCATATTATTCTCCATAATTTCTACTATAAGTAATCTTGACCGAAATCAAAAATACTTTCTTTGATTAAAATCAATGAAATTTAACATAAATAGAGATAAAACTATAGAAAAAGGAGACAAAAATGGATGATATTACAGAACAATCAGTTCAAAGCGAAGCTAAGTCTAATAGCTCAAATGATATAACATTGCCAGATGGAACTGTTGTCGGCTCTTGGGATGGTGCTGATATATTGGATTTACAGAAGGAAATTCAAAGAATTCAAGCACAACAAAAAGCTGACGGAGATCCAAGAAGTAATTATGTAACAAAATTTGGGGTACCTCATCAAGAACAAACTCCCTCTCACTTGAGAGATTTTATTGCTTATATTATTTGGGGCGTTGATAGCAAAGGTAGCTGTTTAGTTGCTTCAAGAGCAAATAGAATTGAAACCGTTGATTATATAAATGAATGGTGTGGAAACTCTATCGCTCAAGATGCTGGCAACAGAACACGCGACCCGAATTCAGGGTGTAAATAGCACTCTTCCTTGAGAATGAGTAACTTCATTCTTCATTATGGCCTGCCATTATGTTCGTTAGAATGTGATGGTGGGTTATAAGGTGATTCGATCATCAAATACAAAACAATCGCCTTTCCATTTAGAATCGATATTTTTATTGTGATTTAAGTAGTTAATAATTCCACCTTTCAGTTGAAATACATTTTCAAAACCTAAATTTTTTAAAATAACAGAAGCTTTTTCGCACCTTATACCTCCTGTGCAAAATATAGCTATATCTTGCTTTTTATCTAACCTCTTACTCTCTATTACTTTTTCTTTAAAATCACTGAAACTATCCAAATCCAAGCTTTTTGCATTTTCAAAGGTTCCTAACAAATATTCAAACCTATTTCTTGTATCTAGCACAATAGGTTTATTATCAAGAAAATTATCCCATTGTTTTGGATTTAGATATTCATTTTTATTAATATCATTTTCAGAAATTTTCAAACCTACTTTGATGATTTCTTTTTTAATTTTTACTTTAAGCTTACTAAAAGCTTGATAGTCTATATTAGATTCATTGGAATGAATTGACCCTAAACATAGTTTCTCAGTTATAAATTTCTTAGATAATTCTATTTCATCAGAACCACCACAAAGATTAACATTAATTCCTTCATTAGCTATTAATATAGTACCAAGGACCCCTAATTCTTCCAGATAATCAAAGATTAAACCCCTAAGAGAATTTGTGTCTTCAATTTTAATAAATTTATAGAAACTAATGATAGTATTTATTTTTTTATGCATAATGTCATTCCGTCATACATGGTAATTAAACAGTGATCTATTCTGCTATCTTTAGCTATAGTATCATTAAGCTTTTTTATAGATTTAGTGCTTTTTGTTTTATCTTCATTATCTAACACTTTGCCTTTCCATATAGTATTGTCAATAGCTATCACGCCACCTTGTTTTATTAGTTTTATTGATTTCTCATAATAATCTAAATAATTATTTTTATCAGCATCTATAAAAATAAAATCAAAGGTTTCGCTATGACCGTCATTTAAAAATTTATCTAAAGTATTATTGCCTTCACCAATAATAAGTTTAATTTTATCTTTTACCCCTGCTTTTTCCCAATATTTTTGTGCTATTGATGTAAATTCCATAGAAGTATCTAATGCATATAATTTACCATCATCTTCTAATCCTTTTGCTATACAAATCGAACTGTAACCAGTAAACACACCAATCTCGATACATTTTTTAAATTTACCTACTTTACATAGCATTTCAATTAATGCTCCTTGGACAGCCCCAATTTGCATAATAGATATGTCCCCAAGTTTTTGTGTTACTTCTCTAAGTTCATCAAGAACATTATCTTTTTTGTATCCTACAGAATCTATATATGATTTTAGAATTGTCGGATCTATTTGAATTTCTTTTTCTTGCATTTAAACTTATTGTTGTATCGCCTCAAACTCAATTATTAATTCTATTTTATCTCCAACAAATTTCTTATCAACTCCATAATCCATACCAAAATCTGATCTTTTAAAACTCGTATTGGCAGAAACCCCCATCACAATTGGCTTAAATAAACCAACACGAAATGGATATTGAGCAATTTTATTTATTTTTGCATTTAATACTAGTGGCCTTGTTGCCCCTATTAAGGTTAATTCGCCAGTAATTTTTCCTGGTTTATTATTTAAGTTGTTTGTTTTAGATTTAAAAACCATACTTGGGTATCGATCTGTGTTTAAAAAATCTGGGCTGCGTAAATGAGCGTCTCTTCCTTCATGATTAGTGAAAACACTATTAGTTTTTACATTTATATTTATGTCTCTCACAATATTTGTTTCTTCATCATATGTAAATGAACCTTCGATTTCTCTAAATATACCCAAAGTCTTTGCATAACCAGCATGTTCTACCAAGAAACCTAAGCTAAAGTGCGTATCATCAATTATATATTCTTTATCATCAGCCTCGATATTGCCTGAAATTAATAAAACTGCCAGTATTAAAAGATTACGAATTAGCATGTTTTTTACTCCTATATAACCAAATTATATCTTTTGTGAAAGAAAATGTAATTATTAAAAAAGCTAATATACTAATAATTTGAACATAGATCATAGATAAATATTGTAAATGACAAATAATTAGTAATAGCGCCGTCATAGAACAGATTGTCTTTCTTAGGTAACTTTCTGGCAAGGTATTTTTTAGCCATGTAAAATATAATCCTAGAAATATAAAAATATACCTATACGATGGTATTATAAAAATTGCAATTGTAGTATTGTAATTTAAATATAATGACAGTGCTAAAATTAGCAATAAAAATGTATCTGTTTCTTGATCAAATATTTCGCCAAATTTTGTTGATTCTTTTAGATATCTTGCAACGAAGCCATCAAACCAATCTAATAAAAGAGCTGTAAAGGAAATAATTAAGAATAAATTATTCTCATAAAAAATATTAAAAAATTCTTTAGATAAATATGAATTTATAGAAATGGAAAACAATATTATAATTAAAATTATTCTAAAATACGTTATATAAGATGCATAAGTAAATTTATTTGTTTTAAATATATTAAAGATATAAAAAATAATCGATGAAATAATAATAAAAAATAATGTATTATATAGTAATATGCTATATGTTAAATATTCTTGATATAACACAAGAAATAAGAATAATAGATAGCAATATGCTTGAAATATAATTTTATATAAAGATTTATTCATCTAATATAATCTTAATATTAAATAACGATCATGAAAACCTTTGAAACAGAATCCTTTTGGATAAATAAGAAAAATAATAGTTGCATAAAAAAACATATAATTGATGCGCCAGGAAAAAGCGAAGCTCTTATAGAAACAATTTATAGCGGGATTAGCTATGGTACGGAGAAAATTGTTTATACTGGAGACGTGCCCAAAAGTCAGAGGGAGTTAATGAGGTGTCCTTACCAAATGGGGGATTTTGGCTCAGATGTAAAATATGGTTATATAAATGTAGGCAAGGTTATCAAAGGATCACCAAAGTATAATAATAAATATGTATATACATTATTTCCGCACCAAACAGTTTACGTCTTGAATGAAGCCGATTTAATATTAATACCCAAATCTATTCCTCTACAAAGGTGTTTGTTAACCGCAAATATGGAAACAGCTATTAATGGTATGTGGGACACGCTCCCTTCGTGTGGTGATAAAGTTCTGATCATTGGTGCTGGAATTGTAGGATTTTTAATGGCATATGTTTTAAAATCAATAATAGGTATTGAAGTTTTGCTTGTAGATATAGAAAAAAGTAAGAAGCAATTAGCAGAAAAATTTAATTTTAATTTTAAAACCTCTATACCTAAGGCTTATCAAGCAAATATAATATATGAATGCTCAGGAAATCCTAGCATGATTAATACTCTTAGCAGCCATATAAAAGATGAAGCAACAATATGCGTTTTAAGTTGGTATGGCAATAGTATTTCTAAGATTAATTTTGGTAAGGAATTCTTATCAAAAAGAGTAAAATTTATTTTTTCACAAGTTTCGAAGGTATCTCATAATAGAAGCAAATACTGGAACAACTACTCTAGACGAGAGTTAGCAATAAAACTATTAAATGACAATAAATTAGATTATCTTATAGAAAAAGATTATATTAATTTTTATGACTTACCAAAATTCTTTTCAGGAATTGATAAGCATAAAAAATTTTATTGTAAAGTAGTAAATTATAAGAAAAACTAATGTTTGAAGTAAAAGTAACAAAAAATATGTTTATTGCACACAGTCTTAATGATGATTTATTTGGACCTGCAAAAAATTTACATGGAGCAACTTATATAATCGATCTAATTGTAGCAGGTAACTGTCTGACCCAGCAAAATATTGTAATTGATATTGATTTAGCATCCAAATTATTGGAAGAATGTATTTCACAATATAATTACAAGAACTTAGATGATATTCCAGAGTTTCAAAATACACTTACTACTACTGAGTTTATGGCTAAAAAACTTACAGAAGATTTTATAAACAAACTAAAAAAAATAAACTTTAATACTAAGGATTTATATTCAATTAAGATGATTTTAAATGAATCGCATATTGCATCTGCATCGTATTTAACCTTGCTTAATGAATGAAGAGGTTTTATTTTATTATTCCTCATTTTGGAGATACAAAAACAGGGGGAACCTTGTATGATTTGCATATTTCTCTTCACCTGAGAAATAAATTTCTTTGTCCAATAAAAAAAATGGTTAGTTATAAAATATCCATAATCAAATTAGCTAGATTAATTAATGCAATCCCAAAAGGATCAACTATTTTGTTGGATGGTTTTATTGCAAATAAAATTAAACACCACATTAATCTTAAAAATAAAGTCAATCTTTTGATACATTTACCTTGTTCTTTAGAACATTCAACAAATAAATTCTCTAATATGAAAAAATATTTTGATGAAAGAAGGTCATTTAATAGAGCAAACAAGATTATAACTGTAAGCAATTATATGAAAAAAGAAATATCAAAATATTTAAATAATCATAAAAAAATATTTGTAGCAAAACCAGGAATTGATGAAAAATTTTTTATACATACAAAAAACAAACCTAACAATAATTTGCTTTCAATTGGAAATGTTATACCAAGAAAAGGTTACATTTATTTAATTAAAGCGTTAAGAGAGGTAGATATAAATTGGCATTTAAACATTATAGGGAGCACTGAGATAGACAAAGAATATTTTTCTGAGCTAGAGGGATTAATTAAACAATTAAAGTTAGAAGATAAAATATCTTTTTTAGGCACCTTGTCAAGCGAAGAAATAGTGAAATATATTAAGATTTCACATATTTTTGTTTTGCCTACTATTTATGAAAGTTTTGGAATGTCTATATTAGAATGCTCAATAGCAGGGATGAAAATTATTACAACAGATTTACCGGTTTTACGTGAAGTTTTAAAGGGAAAACATGCTACATTTGTCAAAAAAAATGAAATTAATTCTTTGTCAGATGCCATTAAAGCCAATCTTAATTATGACAAATATATTTATGAAAACATTTACGATAAATCTAAGTATAACTGGTCAGTTCCAGCTAGAATTATTAAAAAGGCAATAAATGAATTTTAATAAATTTCAGCTTACATGGATAAATGCTAGAGAAAAATATGATTTCTTAGCTCGAAGCAATCTCCTTTGTGAATATTATAAAAATAATAAGGAAGGCTTTGCTAAAATTATTGACCTAGGATGTGGAACAGGCTCTTTTCTAAGATGGTGTTATTATCATAAAATATCTTTTGATGAAATGTTATTAGTAGATCATGACAAAAAACTTCTTAGTAATTTTCCCATAATAACTAAAAAATTTTTAAAACAATATAGTTATAAATTTTTAAAGAATACTGAAACCAGCTTTAAAATTTTAAAAAAAGATGTTTCTAAAAAAAGTAATATAAAGTTAAAGAAGCAAGACGTTTCAATGGCATTATCAATTATTAATAAATATAATCTAATAAGTTTTTCTGCTATTACTGATATATTGCCAAAGACATTTATTAATAATCTATTTTCATCTATAGAATCAAAGAAGGCCATATATTTTTCAATCTGCTTTAATGGTAAAATTAAATGGAATATAATTAATGAGCATGATAAGTATATTGTTTCGCAATTTAATAAACATCAGGCATCATTTAAAAATGATGTTTATGCCATGGGATCTAAAAGTATAAAATTTATAAAAAATATATCTAAATTAAAAAATTTTAATTCACTCTATAAAGATTCCTCATGGGTTATTTCATCTGAAAAAGATCATGATCAGATATTTCAAAAACAATATTTAAAAACTATTTATAATGCTTTAAAAAAAGACAAAGAAACTAATAATGACATTTTATCTCATTGGTATAAATTTAGGATAAAAAACATTGATTTGCATAAATCTAACTTAGTTGTTGGCCATGAAGACATACTTGTTTTAACATAATGAGAATAAAAGATATCATAAGATACATAGTTTCTATTATTTTAATTTATATAATATTTGATAATTATGGCTATAAGATTATACAAACTATAAATATAATTAATTATAAATATATTATATTAATTATAGGTATTAGCGTTGGCCAATATTTATTATCTGCATACAGGTGGATGTATGTCTCTAAATTTACAAATTTAAATATTAATTTTGAACATTCCTTAAAATATTATTATATCGCAAGCTTTATGAATAATGTCCTTCCAGGAGGCATTCCTGGTGATTTATACAGAATTTATTGTAGTTCAGATAACAAAAAGGAAATATTGAAAATGGGAAAATCATTTCAATCAGTAATTTTTGAAAGGTTATCTGGACAAATAATGCTTTTTTTCATTTTTATTACTTCACTTACAGTTTATTTTCTAACTAATCAAAAATATGTAGCTTTTTTATATCTAATCATACCTACAACATTAATATTTTTTTTAATGAAATATTTAATTAAATATAATGTTAAAAAATATTTTGGAACAAAGGACGTAACAAAGAATTTTCATATATTATTTACAGGACCAATTTTTTGGAATCATATTATATTGTCATTTTTTGTAGTTGCCTCATATATATTAATTTATATTATTTCAGCTATTTCTCTTGGCTTGGATATTGACTATCTAGCATTTCTAGTATTTTCACCTATTATTCTTTTTTCTATGACATTGCCAGTAAGTATTGGCGGATGGGGGGTAAGAGAGGTTACGGCATTATTAGTCTCATTCCTTATTGGGCTATCTGCATCTGCAAGTATAAGTGTTTCAATAATTTATGGAGTATTAAACTTAATTTGTTCTTTGCCAGGTTTATTTTTCTTTTTAAATTTAAGAAATAGGTAAATCTATATCACATAAAATATCTTCTCCCATTTTAAAATATTTTATTTTATTATCTTTGATATTTTTTAAAGATTTTATTTTTGGAAGTATAAAGCTATTACGACCTTGACCAATAATAATAGGACTTATGCACAAATGAATTTTATTCAATAATTTATTATTATAAAAATTAGACACGGTTGAACCACCGCCCTCTATGTATACAATTCTTTTATTGAGTTTTTTTAGCAAAGATATAATGTCATTTAGATCAAATTTATTTTTATATAGAGGGAGAGTAAAAACATTATTATTATAATTTTTTATTTTTTCTGAAATTATCTTATATCCATTGCCATCTTTGTTTGAAAAAACATTATAATTATTTTTTAAAGTATTTTTTTTATCAAGTATTAAACGCATTGGACTTGACCCTTTTACCAATCTGGTAGTTAGCATTGGATTATCTAACCTTACTGTATTAGTACCCACAATAATTATATCCGATATTGCTCTTAGCATATGTATGTGCTCTAGATTTTGTGGCGAACTTATATATTTTGATTCACCTGATTTTGTGGCTATGTAACCATCCAATGTCTGAGCAATATGAGCTATTAAATATGTATTATTTACCCCATTAAATATTATTGGCATATACAAATCGAACATATTTTGTAATTCTGAATCTAAATTAAAATTTTTTCTTATTATTTTCTTTTTTTCTATATTATAGGAATATTTATAAAAATTATTATTAATTAATTTAGATATAGAAATTGATTTAGTTAAAATATTAGTATTACCAATTACTTTCTTAGCCTCTAAAATTAGTGACCAAGCACATTTCTTTGTTATACTATGTTTATTGAATATATTTTTTTTACGATATGTCATTTTTGAAACATTTTATACAAAATACAATAATTGGGTCATTAATTCTTGTTCCTATTCTGATTTTCATTTTATTTACTCAAGGATATGTATCACCTTATAATTTTGTATTTGGCTCGATAGGATACTTTATAGATACAATGGGAGATAAGGTAGGTCCTATATATGCCATAATTATTTGTTATCTAACAGGTGTATTGGCAAAATTTTTTAGTCAAAATTTAAGTTTTAACAATTTATAATATTGTTGGATTCTGAGCATCTCCATATACATCATCCGGATCAAAAACCTTGTTTTTTTCAGTAAATTTTAATTTAATTTTTTTACCATCAAATTTTATTTCCCTATAAAAGCAAGAATAATACCCAACATGACAACTAGCATCCCCAGCCACTGTTACCTTTAACCAAATACAATCTTGATCATCATCAATCAATATATTATCAATTTTTTGAATAAAACCGCTTGTTTTACCCTTATGCCAAACACATTTCCTGCTCCTGCTATAATAATGAGCTTCTTTTTTCTCCAATGTTAATTTTAATGCTTCTGCATTCATAAAAGCATGCATTAATAATACTCCATTTTTAGAATCTGTTGTTACAACTGGAATCAGTCCATGCTCATCAAATTTTGGACTTAATTTAATGCCTTCTTCAACTTCTTTTACTGTTTTTCTTTCTTCAAACATAATTACTTCTTCTTCTTATATTTTGACTTGTGTATAAATGTTTTACCACAATAATAACACTCTATAGAGCCATCTTCACCTTGTAGATTAAGATATATTTTTGGGTGAGATCCTGTTTTTTTGTCACCATCGCAGATAACAAATTTTTCATTATCCTCAATTATTTTTATATTTGATATTTTCATGTATTTATATTGATTCAAAATCACCTAACTTCATAAGCCTTTCTCTGAATTTCTCCTTTATTTCCTCGGATAAATATTTCAAATTTAATGCCTCTTTCATTTTGCCTTTATTTGTTAAGTCTTTAAATAATAACTCTGATATTTCAAATATAGATAAGCTATTTGGTTCTTGCTTAATAATTTCAACAGTGTCATTTACAAATATTTTTCCCGTCTTAACTATTCTTAAATAAATTCCTAGCAAACAGCTTTGAGAGAACATTTTTGGGAATTCACGATTATTCATTTTAATCCCTAATTTATAACAAGGAATTCTTGGTTGTGATACTTGAAAAACACAATTTCCTATTCTAATTTCATCCCCAATATTTATTTTTTTTTCATCAAAATCATCTATCGTTAAATTTTCTCCTACTAACCCAAAATTTTTAAAATTAACACCTAAATCTTCAGACCATTTTTTATAATGTTTAAATGAATACCCATACAATGCTTTGTCATAACCACCATGTACCTTTAAATCAGCTTGCCTATCACCATTAATTCCATGCTCAGAAATTTCTGCTGATTCTTCTACAGGCATTTTATATATACTTGTGGTAAGCTCTTTGCCATTGAATACAATTTTTTTTGGTTCTGAAATATTTATTGACAAAACTTTCATACGTTTTTCAGGACTCTGTATTTTACTTAACTTCTCTTAAATGAAGGATAGCTTAAGATGAACTCATATACAATAAACTGGATATTATTATTAACTCTATCTGCCATTTGGGGAGGGGCATTTACCTTAAATAAATTTGCTTTAGAGGTTTACACGCCACAATTAATAGTATCAGGGAGGTTGATAATTGGAGCTATTGTTTTGATAATTTTAGTTTTTTTAATACATAAAAAAGTTTTATTATATTTTAAACATTGGCCTTATTATTTATATATGAGTCTTGTCGGCATAGTTGCCCCTTTTTTGCTAATTGCTTATGGACAAAAAGAAATTGATAGTTCTCTTGCAGGAATACTCATGTCAACAATGCCAATTTCTACATTAATTCTATCCCACTTCTTTTTAGATGATGAGAAATTAAATGTAAAAAAAACATTGGGTTTTATTATAGCTTTTTTTGGAATTATAGTTTTAGTTATGCCAGACTCTAAATTTGTTACTAATTCATTTTTTCATGATATTAAATCTGAGCTTATGGTAATTAGTGGAGCAATATTATATTCTTGTGCCGCTGTTTTCGGTAAGAAATATAAAATAACTGACCCCTTAAATGCCTCAATGGGCACTATTTTATTTTCTGCCATTATTATGTTAGCCTATCTTTTTTCATCAGAGTCTAATATTTCAATTAATTTTTACGAAATACATTTTTCTTCATTATTATTACTTGGTGTATTTTGTACCGCAATAGCAACAATTATATATTTCCAGATTTTACAAACATCAGGAGCTTCTTTTATTTCGATTATGAATTACCTTATTCCTGTGTGGGCTATAATTTTTGGAGTTTTATTTTATAATGAGAAAATTGTTTGGAATTATCTGCTTGGCCTCTTTATTATAGTTTTAGGAATACATATTTCTCAAATAAAAAATAAGACAATATAGTTATTTCTTCTTATTCAATAAAATTAATCATGTTATATAAATTTTATATACATGTTATATTTAATATTATTATAGCAAGTTAGAGGTAATAAAAATGTCAGAAAATAACGATAGTAAAGTAAAAATTGAATCAGCAACCTTCCAAAGGATAGTTTCACATCTAAGAGATAATCCGGAAGTTCAAAATATTGATTTAATGAATTTAGCAAACTTCTGTCGTAATTGTATATCAAAGTGGTATGTAGAAGAGGCAAAAAAAGAAGGTTTGTCATTAGATTATAATCAAGTTAGAGAGATTATTTATGGCATGCCATACAATGAGTATAAGGTTAAATATCAAAAAGAAGCAACAGAAGAACAATTAAAAAAATTTAATGAAAACAAAGATAAAAAATAATATTAAATCTTTAACGAATCAAGAGCTAGAGAGATATAATAGACACATATTGCTTGAGGAGATAGACACACATGGGCAATCTGAACTTTTAGAGAAACATGTTTGTTTGATTGGGATTGGTGGGTTAGGTTGTCCAATTGCATATTATCTAACATCATCAGGTATTGGTGAGTTAACTATAATTGACCATGACCGAATAGATACAACTAATCTGCAACGACAGATTTTGTTTAACTCTTTAGATGTTAATAAAAAAAAGGTAGAAGTTGCATTTGAAAAGCTAACTAAATTAAATCCAACTATAAAAATTAATAAAGTAGATAAGCAGATTAACAATCATACAAATAATGTAATTTTTAAAAATTGCGATTTAATTATAGATGCAACGGACAATTTTAAAACAAGAACTATAATTAATAAAATTTCTGTTGACAATAAGAAGCCATTAATCATGGGGTCAGCAGCCAAAATGGAAGGACAGGTAGCCGTATTTAGAAATGATTTACCTAACACGCCTTGTTATAATTGTTTATACAATGATTTGGACGACGAAAATAAATCATGTTTAGACCAGGGAGTTTTGTCAAGTCTTACTGGCATAATTGGATCAATTCAAGCAACTGAAGCTATAAAGTTACTCCTCAATTTTGGAGAAACTTTGGAAAGTAAATTATTACTCATCGATGTTAAGTATTCTAATTATAGAATTGTAAATTTAAAACAAGACAAAAAATGCAAGATATGCTCATAAACAATATAACCGATAAACATAATAGACCATTTAATTATCTAAGAATTTCTGTTACTGATAGATGTAATTTTAGATGTGCTTATTGTATGCCAAAAGAAATTTTTGATAGTGGTTATAAATTTCTAAAAAAACATGATTTATTATCATTTGAAGAAATAATTAGGGTGGTTAAAGGGTTAGAATCATTTGGTCTTAATAAAATAAGATTAACTGGAGGAGAACCCTTATTAAGAACAAATATAGAACAACTAATTTATAAAATAAAAACAAAAACCAATATTAAACATCTTGCCTTGACGACGAACGGTTCTTTGCTAACTAAGAAAAAAGCTAAATTGTTACGAGAAGTTGGTTTAGACGAAATTACAATTAGTCTTGATTCTCTTAATCCACATATAAATAAGAAGCTAAACCCATTAAATGATGATAAAAATGTAATTGATGCTATTCATGCCACTTTAGATGTTTTTAATTTTGTAAAAATAAATATTGTGGTAATGAAAAATATAAATGATTATGAAATATTTAAGATTATCCATAACTTTAAAGACACTAATTCTGAACTTAGATTTATTGAATTTATGGATGTTGGTGAAACCAATAGATGGGATGTAGATAAAGTTATAATATCTGAAGACCTAATAAAAAGAATTAAGAAAATATTTAACATAAGAAAAAGTCATCCTGTATTGGGTTCTACGTCTCAAAAATGGAAACTATTAGATTACAAAGCTTCTATAGCATTTATATCGTCAATCTCTAAACCATTTTGTAATACATGTAATAGGGGAAGGTTATCTGCAGACGGTAAATTTTATACGTGTTTATTTTCTACGCATGGGCATGATTTATTACAAGTTATAAGAAACTCTCCTAAGGTTGATGTTTTGGAAAACTTATTTTCTAACATCTGGAGTGCTAGACTAGACAAATATTCTTTAATTAGAAATTTAAATAAAGATATAAAAATTAAAATTCCTAAAATAGAAATGTCATATATAGGTGGTTAATTTTCTGGATTGTAAACTTTATATATAAGTTATATTATGAACTATGATTTATTCAGTAATGAGCTATTTATTTTATTTCATTGCTTTGATTGCAGGTTATGCTGCTGCATATGAAATTTTATTACAAATGTTCCCAGATTATGGTCTTATCCATATTGTTGTAGGCGGAACTATAAGCCTCATGTTTTTTCCTCTTATCCCTTTATACCCTGGCATTATGAGCGGTGAATGGACATTAGCAATATTATGTTATATAGCAATTTTTTTTGGGGTTATTTTTGGAAATCAGGCCAGACGGTCAAAAAACAACTAAATTTATAATTTCTAGCATTTGTCTTTATATTTAACCTAGTTAATTATGTTGATAATCACTCTATTTATCTCTATGATACATTTGCGTTGTCATGAAAATTTACGTTAAATATTTCGCAAGCATAAGAGATATCATGGGCACAGAATGCGCTAATCTTGATATTGAAGAAGGTATATCCGTGGATGAATTATGGCAAGGCTTAATAGTTGGTAAAGAGACTCCGAAAAAGGTTTTAGTTGCTGTAAACTATGAATACGTAAACATGAATTATAAATTAAAAGAGGGAGATGAAATTGCTTTTTTCCCTCCTGTTACAGGTGGTTAACAATGAAAATAGAGATATTAGATGAAAAATTTGATCCTTGGCAAGCTATTGTCGAGTATAAGAGAAACCAATTACAAAATAATTCAAAAATTGGAGCTTCTTCAGTTTTCCTAGGAACTATGAGGGACTTTAATGATGATGAAGAAGTTGAAAGCATGGAATTAGAACATTATGAAGGAATGACAGAGAAGTACCTATCAAATATTGTTGATGCAGCAATAAAGAAACACAAGATTATAGATGGTCTGGTTATTCATAGAATTGGAGTTTTAAAACCCTCTGACCCAATAGTTGTAGTTGCAACTTGGTCAGAGCATAGAGATAATGCATTTAATGCAACTAGAGAAATTATGGAATCTTTAAAATCAGACGCCCCTTTTTGGAAAAAAGAAAACACCAATAAAGGTTTCAAATGGGTAAAACCTTCTAACGAACTTACAGAAAATACGAATGAAACCTAAAAAGGTGATTTTGGCGTATTCTGGAGGATTAGATACATCTGTTATAGCTAAATGGTTGATAGAGAAATATGGGTGTCAGGTAATAACCTTTACCGCCGACATAGGACAAGGAGAGGAAATAAAGGATGCCAAAATAAAAGCAAAAAAACTGGGTATTAAAAAAATTTATATTGAAGACCTTAAAGAAGAATTTGTAAAAAATTATGTTTATCCAATGCTTAGGTCCAACGCAATATATGAGGGAGAATATTTTTTAGGAACATCAATAGCTAGGCCGCTTATAAGCAAAAGACTAATTGAAATCGCAAAAAAAGAAAATACTGATGCCGTTTGTCATGGCGCTACTGGAAAGGGAAATGATCAAGTTAGATTCGAGTTATCAGCTTATTCATTAAACCCAAAAATAAAAATTATAGCACCTTGGAGGGAGTGGGCATTTAAATCAAGAAAAGATCTTGTAAGATATGCAAGACTAAATAATATAGCTATAGATTTTGACTTAGGTAAAAAAAGCCCATATTCAATGGATGCAAATATTTTACATACATCATATGAGGGTGGAATTTTAGAGGATCCATGGAACAGTCCTGATGAAAAGATGTGGTTAAGGACTAAATCCATTGAGAATTCAGCAAAAAAACCTGACACCATAGACCTAGAGTTTAAAAATGGAGATATTATTAAACTAAATAATAAAACTTTAAGTCCAGCAAAAATTCTTACAAAATTAAATTATCTTGCTGGCAAACATGGTGTTGGAAGGATTGATATCGTAGAAAATAGATATGTAGGTATAAAGTCAAGAGGATGTTATGAGACACCTGGAGGTACAATTTATCACAAAGCTCATAAAGCTATAGAATCTATAACTATGGATCGTGAAGTATTGCACCTTAAAGAAGATTTATCTAATAGATATGCAAGACTAATCTATAATGGTTATTGGTTTAGCCCAGAAAGAAAGAGTTTACAGAAATTAATTGATGACACTCAAAAAGGCATATCTGGAACAGTAAAAGTAAAATTGTTTAAGGGAAATGTAATTATATTAGGTAGAAAATCTCCAAACTCTATTTATAGTGAAGACCTGTCAACTTTTGAAAATGATTCTGGAAATTATAATCAAAAGGATGCAGAAGGATTTATTAATATTAATTCTCTAAGATTAAGAAATAGAAAAAAATAAACTATTTGACTATTTTTTCTAATACAATTGTAAATTTTAGAGATTTTTTTCTGTATTGTTTAATTTTAACGGGTATAAAATT
>CAJWJQ010000019.1:0-20992 GCA_913041905.1 uncultured Gammaproteobacteria bacterium | reverse complement strand
GAGGTAAAAATCATTTTGTTTTATTAAAATCAATTGGAAAATGTTATATCACTAATAAACTTACAAATTCATATATAACTAGTATGATTGAAAGTTTTAAATCTTAAATTACGAAATTATTATGGTTTTATTAATTAAAAATGAATAAAAAGAAAGTGCAAAAAAATAAAGGTTTATACCGTCCTATCTTTGAGAAAGATAATTGTGGATTTGGTTTAATCTCACAAATGGATGATAAGCCGTCACATTGGGTTGTTGATACAAGTATAAACGCCCTCCAACGCTTAACACATAGAGGGGCAATTGCTGATGATGGTAAAACCAGCGATGGATGCGGCTTGCTTCTAAAAAAACCTGATGGTTTCTTTAGAACCATAGCATCTGAAATGAATATAGAGCTAGGAAAAAATTATGCTTTCGGTGTAGTTTTCTTGGATAAAAATAAAAAAAATCAAAAAAAAGAAATTGAAACTATGCATTTTCAACTCAGAAGCCAAGGGTTAGATGTAAAAGGATGGAGAAAAGTTCCTATAAATACAAAAGTTTGCGGCAAAGAGACGCTTAAAAGTATTCCTGATATACAACAAGTAATAGTAACTGCGCCAGATACAATGATAGAATCTGATTTTGAGAAAAAACTATATATAGCAAGAATTCAGACAGAAAAAATACTGTCTGATGATATAGTTTTTTATGTATCTAGTTTATCGTCTAGAGTGGTTTCATACAAAGGTCTTATTTTATCAGAGTATATTAAAGATTTTTATCCCGATTTAGATGATAAAAGATTAAAAACATCTCTTTGTGTTTTTCATCAAAGATTCTCAACTAATACTTTGCCTCAATGGAAACTTGCACAACCATTTAGATATCTTGCACATAATGGTGAAATAAATACTATACAGGGAAATAGGAATTGGTATTTAGCAAGACGGAATAAATTAGAAATTGAATTTTTACCAGAATTAAATAATCTTCATCCAATTATCTCTAGAGTGGACTCAGATTCATGCACTTTAGATAACATGCTTGAATTATTGTTAGCTGGTGATATGGGGATTTTTAGAGCAATGCGTACTTTAATACCGCCAGCATGGCAAAATAATAATAATATAGATAATGATTTAAAAGCTTGTTATGAATATCATTCAATGCATATGGAACCATGGGATGGTCCAGCTGGTATAGTTTTAACTGATGGACGATATGCAGCATGTGTTTTAGATAGAAATGGATTGCGTCCTGCTAGATATGTTATAACGAAAGATAGACATATAACACTTGCATCTGAAATTGGCGTTTATGATTATGAGGATGAAAATGTTGTTAAAAAAGGAAGATTGTCTCCAGGAGAGATATTAGCGGTTGATACAAATAAAGGTGAAGTTTTATTAACTGAACAAATAGATCATATATTAAAAGATAGGCATCCATACTCATCTTGGTTAAAAAAATATTCTAAAAAAGTAAATATATTTGATCCAAAAAAAGAAAAACCGGTTGATATATCAGATTATGATTTACCAATATATAAAAAATCTTTTGGTGTTTCATATGAAGAAGAAAAGGAAATTATTGCTCCATTAGCAGAAATAGGCCAAGAGGCAACAGGCTCTATGGGTGATGATACTCCAATGCCTGTTTTGTCTACTCAAAACAGATCATTATATGACTATTTCAGACAACAGTTTGCGCAAGTAACAAATCCACCTATTGATTCACTAAGAGAAACAAGTGTTATGTCTCTTGAGGTCTGTATAGGAAAGGAACGTAATTTATTTGAAGAATCATCAAAACATGCCGACAGACTTATTTTAAATTCTCCAGTATTAGATACACAAACATATAATGTTATTTTAGATGGTGAAATTAAAAAATATCCTCATGATAAAATAAATTTAAATTATGATCGCTCCCTTGACCTAGAAGAGGCAATTAATACTATTTCTGACAGAGCTATTAGAAGTGTAAAAAAAGGAAACGCTATAGTAGTTCTTTCCGACAAATCAATTAGAAAAGAGCAATTAATAATACCTGCTCCAATGGCGGTTGGAGCTGTACACCATAGGCTCATTGAAGAAGGTTTAAGGTGTGATACTAATTTAATTGTAGAAACAGCATCAGCAAGAAACCCTCATCATTTTGCAGTACTTATTGGTTATGGAGCAACTGCAATATATCCATATTTAGCTTATGGAATTATAAAAGAAATGGTTGATAAAAGAGAGAAAATGGATAATGGTTATTCTAAATCTGTAATAAATTACATGAATGGAATTAATAAGGGAGTTCTGAAAATAATATCTAAAATGGGTATTTCTTGTGTGTCTAGTTATCGAGGAGCTCAGTTATTTGAATTAGTTGGATTAGATGAAAACGTTGTAGATTTATGTTTTAAAGATACAGTAAGTAGAATCTCAGGTACCGACTTCCATGACATACAAAAGGATTTGGAAGAAAATAGAATATTAGCTTGGAACCTTACAGAAAAAATTAAAACAGGTGGGCTATTAAAATATGTGCATGGTGATGAATATCATGACTATAATCCTGATGCGGTGAAATTGCTTCAAGAATGTGTAAGTACGGGAATTTATGACGACTACGAAAAGTTTGCAGAATTAATTAATAATCGGAAACCAAGCTTCTTAAGAGATTTATTAACGCTTAAATCTAAAAATAAATCTATAAGTCTAAAAAATGTAGAATCAGTAGAAAAGATAGTTAAAAGATTTGACACAGCTGGTATGTCTTTAGGTGCTTTGTCTCCAGAGGCTCATGAAGCTCTAGCTATAGCAATGAATACAATTGGCGGTAGATCAAATTCTGGTGAAGGTGGAGAAGATAAAAAAAGATATAACTCCAACAAAATTTCTAAGATAAAACAGGTAGCATCTGGAAGGTTTGGCGTTACACCTCACTACCTAGTAAATGCTGAAGTTATTCAGATTAAAATAGCACAAGGGGCAAAACCAGGAGAAGGTGGCCAACTGCCGGGTCATAAAGTAAATAAAATGATTGCAGAATTAAGATTTTCGGTACCAGGCGTTACACTTATTTCTCCACCACCTCATCATGATATTTATTCAATTGAAGATTTGGCACAATTAATATTTGATCTTAAAGAAGTTAATAACAAAGCGTTAATATCTGTCAAATTAGTTTCTCAAGCTGGTGTTGGGACAATTGCTGCAGGAGTTGCTAAAGCATATGCAGACTTGATAACAATCTCTGGTTATGATGGTGGAACTGGAGCTAGTCCACTTACATCTGTAAAGTATGCGGGAAGTCCTTGGGAACTAGGTATATCAGAAACACACCAAACTTTAATGATGAATAATCTAAGACATAAGGTTCGGTTACAAGCAGATGGTGGATTAAAAACTGGTTTAGATGTTATAAAAGGAGCTATTCTTGGCGCAGAAAGTTTTGGGTTTGGAACTTCTGTTATGGTTGCTCTTGGGTGCAAATATTTACGGATATGTCATCTAAACAATTGTGCTACTGGAGTAGCAACTCAAAACAAAATTTTAAGAATGAAGCATTTTAGTGGAAGTCCTGAAAGAGTAATAAACTATCTACGTTTTGTAGCTGAGGATGTTAGAAAAATACTTTCACATCTGGGTTATGTTAAACTTGATCAAATTATTGGGAAAACAGAATTACTCAAACAAATCAAAGGTGTATCGATAAGACATGGAAAAGTTAACTTAAAAAATTTAATTTATAAAGTAAAAAATAAAAGTGACAGTTATTGTACGACTAAAACAAATAAACCTTTTGATAAAGCATTGCTTTCTAAAAAAATATTGCGAGACGCATTACCTTATATTAAAAATAATAGAAAAAAAATGTTTTCTTACGAAATAAAAAACTTTAATAGAAGTATTGGTGCTTCGCTATCAGGAGAAATATCAAAAATTCATGGTAAGAAAGGAATAAAAGATCATCCAATAACACTTAAATTATTTGGAACCGCAGGACAGAGTCTTGGAGCATGGAATGCAGGCGGATTGAAAATTATCCTTACCGGAGATGCAAATGATTATGTGGGTAAGGGTATGGCTGGTGGAGAAATAATTTTAAAAGTATCAAAATTATTTAAGGAAAAAGCTCATAATATGGTTATTATGGGTAACACGTGCTTATATGGGGCAACAGGTGGAAAATTATTTGCAGAAGGTGTGGTTGGAGAAAGATTTGCTGTGAGAAATTCTGGCTCTATCGCAGTAGTTGAAGGGAGTGGCGATCATACATGTGAATATATGACTGGTGGAGTTATAGTAATTTTAGGTAATACTGGTAATAATTTTGGCGCAGGTATGACTGGTGGTTTGTCATTTATCTATGATGAAGATAATTCATTTAAGAATAAAATAAATAGTCAATCTGTAGAAATTGATAAAATAATTAAAAAGGGTTTAATGAAACATCAGGATTATTTATTAAATTTAATAAAACAACATTTTAAACAAACTGGAAGTAGAAAAGCTAATAGAATTATAAAAAATTTTGATAAAGAGGTTCGCAAATTTTTAATTGTAAAATCGAAAGCATCAAACTTTGATGATTTATTAGCATTAGTCACTTCTGCTGCATAAAATGGCTACTTTAGATAGGTCTTTTATTGATGATTTATTATCCAGAATTAATATAGTTGATATTATCGGAAAATCAGTAAATCTAAAAAAACTAGGAACAAGTCATAAGGGTCTTTGTCCCTTTCACTCAGAAAATACACCCTCATTTAATGTTTCAGAAACAAAACAATTTTATCATTGTTTTGGATGTGGGGCGTCTGGTGATGTTATAAAGTTTTTGAGAGAGCATGAGGGTTTATCATTTATTGATGCAATAGAAAAATTGGCTGGTATAGCAAATATTGAAGTGCCTAAAAATAATACAAAATTTGAAGATGATACTTCCAGTTTAATAAATACAAACCAAATTGCTCATAAATATTTTTTAGATTCCTTATCAAAATCAAAAACTGCTAAAGAATACTTGAGTAGCAGAGGAATTGAAAATGTAGTGATTGAAAAATTTGAAATAGGTTATGCAAAAGAGTCTTGGGATAGTCTTAAAATTATAATAGAAAAAGAAGGAAAAATGAAAGATGCTATTGATCTTGGTTTACTAGTAAATAATAAAAATAAAATATATGACAGGTTTAGAAATAGAATTATGTTTCCTATAAAAAATTCATCAGGCAAGGTTATTGCTTATGGGGGTAGAGCAATAGATAAAAGTGAGAAAGCAAAATATATTAATTCCCCAGAATCAAAGTTGTTTTACAAAAGTGCTGAAATGTATGGAGTATTTGAATCAAAACAAGCTATAAGTAAAAAAGATATGGTTATTGTTGTAGAAGGTTATACAGATGTTGTTTCACTTCATAAACATGGTTTTGAAAATACTGTTGCTTCGCTAGGTACCGCTCTAACTAAACTTCATTTAAAAAAACTTAAGCGCTACTCAAAAAATATAGTTTTTTGTTTTGATGGGGACCAAGCTGGAAGAAATGCTGCATGGAAAGCTCTTTTAAATTGTTTACCAGAAATGACCGATGAAACTAATATAGGTTTCTGTTTTATAGAAGACAATAAAGACCCAGACGAACTATGTAATGAAAATCCTCATAAATTTAAAAATATAATTGATAATAAAATACCATTATCTGATTTTATATTTAATAATGTGATGCAAAACTTAGATTTAAATAAAATAGAAGATAAAACAAAACTAACAAGAATTATAACCCCATTAATACAACAAATACCTGATGGTATTTATAAAAAATTATTACAAGAAAAACTTTGTTCTTTAACAAATTTATCAATAGATGAATTATTTTCAAATAATACAAAAGAAGAAACACATAAGAAGGAATCTAAAAATAATTACACAATTAAATTAGACACTACAATATTGTCCATTCTACTAGAGTACCCTTCTTTATATGAAGAATTTGAAAAAAATATTGACAATATTATTCAAGATAAAAATATCGGAAATATGATATCTTTAATTCCAACTTTAAAAACTAACAATAAATACATACTTAATACTTTCATTAATATGGATAATGTTAAGGCAGATTTATTTATAAAATGTACTTCTATAAAACCTATTGAAAAGAATATTAATGAGGCTAGAAAAACTATAAAACGCATACTAGATGAACAAAGCCTTGCAAAAGAGGATTTAAAATTTAATAAAATTTTAGAAAAATGGAGAAAAAAAGAACATTTAAGCGAAGAAGAGAAAAGTATCCTGAAAGCTGGGAATAAATCCAAGAAGGTATGATAATTTTTATTAGAAAAAAAATATATTTATGATATATTCAATCAGGGTTCAAAGCATATGAAAAATAATTTCCAATTTACCTCTGAAAGTGTATCGCCTGGACATCCTGATAAACTATGTGATCAATTATCAGATACAGTTTTAGATTATGTTTTAGGAGCTGATAAAGAATCAAAAGTGGCTTGCGAGGTATTGGCAAAAGGCAAGGTAAATTCGTCTGGTTCTATTGTAGTTGCTGGAGAAATAACTTCTTCAGAATCTCTTGATTTTGATAATGAACTTAGAAATGCTATTTGCAACACCGGTTATAATTCAGACGAATTAGGTTTTAATGGCAAATCATGTGACATTATTAGACTAATTAATAAACAATCTCCAGATATTAAAATGGGTGTTGAGCGATCTAATAAAAAAAAACAAGGGGCTGGTGATCAAGGGTTGATGTTTGGGTATGCTACTAATGAAACTGATACATTAATGCCCGCTCCTATTTACTACTCTCATAGATTAGTTGAGAAACAAACAGAATTACTTAAATCAAAACAAGTAAATTGGTTAAGGCCTGATGCAAAAAGTCAAATAACTTTTGTTTATGAAAATAATAAACCTATTGAAATAGATGCTATTGTGCTTTCTACACAACATGATGAATCAGTGAATGCCAATCAAATTAAAGAATTTGTTATTGAAGAAATTATCAATAAAGTTATACCTTTAGAATATATAAATAAAAAAACTAAAATACACGTTAACCCAACAGGAAATTTTGTTGTTGGCGGACCGTTAGGTGATTGTGGCTTAACTGGTAGAAAAATTATTGTAGATACTTATGGGGGAATGGCGAGACATGGAGGGGGAGCCTTTTCAGGAAAAGATCCTTCTAAAGTTGATAGATCTGCAGCCTATATGGCAAGATACGTTGCTAAAAATATCGTTTCTTCAAAAATAGCAGAGAAGTGTGAGATTCAATTATCATATGCTATTGGTGTTGAACAACCAACATCTGTTTCTATAAATACTTTTGGTACTGGAACAATAAGCGATGAAAAGATATCAAATATAATTACTGAGGTTTTTGATTTAACTCCTAATGGTATAACTGAAACGCTAGATTTATTAAATAGAAAATATGTTCCTACATCTGCGTTTGGACATTTTGGACGTAATGATTCAAATTTTACATGGGAGAAAACAGATAAGATTGATATACTAAGTGAAATGTTATCATAAGCACTATATCAAAAAAGGATAAGTTATGAAGTCAGATAAAATAAAAAAAATAGAGAATGATTATAAAGTAGCTGATATTTCACTTGCAGAATTTGGTAAGAAAGAAATTAAAATTGCAGAAACAGAAATGCCTGGTCTTATGTCTTTAAGAGAAGAGTATAAGGGAAAGTATCCTTTAAAAGGTGCTAGAATTATTGGCTGTCTTCACATGACAATTCAAACTGCTGTTTTGATAGAAACCCTAATTGATTTAGGTGCAGATGTAAGATGGTCTTCGTGTAATATATTTTCTACTCAAGATCATGCTGCTGCTGCAATAGCTAGTCAAAATATTCCTGTTTTTGCATGGAAAGGAGAAACAGAAGAAGAATACAGATGGTGCATAGATCAAACTGTCAAAGGTCCTAATGGGTGGAAACCTAATATGTTATTAGATGATGGGGGGGATCTAACTGGAATTATTCATGAAGATTATAAAGAACTTTTAGATGAAATTTTAGGTGTATCGGAAGAGACTACAACAGGAGTCCATAGACTTTATGAAATGGAAAAGTCTGGTGAACTTAAGATGCCAGCAATGAATGTAAATGATTCTGTTACTAAATCTAAATTTGACAACCTATATGGGTGTAGAGAGTCATTGGTTGATGGAATAAAAAGAGCAACAGATACCATGATTGCTGGTAAGCTTGCTGTTGTCTGTGGTTATGGTGATGTTGGAAAAGGATCTGCTGGTTCATTGAGAGGATTAGGTGCAAATGTTTTAATTACCGAAATCGATCCAATATGTGCATTACAAGCGTCTATGGAGGGTTATAAAGTTGTTGATATCAATGATTATATTGAAGAAATTGATATATTTGTAACTGCCACAGGAAATTTTAATGTAATTAATCATGAGCAAATGACTAAAATGAAAAATGGCGCAATAGTCTGCAATATTGGACATTTTGATAATGAAATAGATGTTGAGGGATTAAAAAAATATAAATGGGAAAATATTAAACCCCAGGTAGATCATATAATATTTCCAAATGGTAAAAGAATTATTTTATTAGCCGAAGGTAGATTAATAAACTTAGGTTGTGCTACTGGACATCCTAGTTTTGTGATGTCTTGTTCTTTTACAAATCAAGTTATGGCACAAATAGAAATATGGAAAAATTATAAAAAATATGAAAATAAGGTATATGTTCTGCCTAAAGATTTAGATGAAAAAGTTGCAAGGCTTCACTTAGATAAATTAGGTGCAAAGTTAACTAAATTAACTAAAGAACAAGCGGACTATATTAGTGTTGATGAAAAAGGTCCGTATAAAAAAGATACATATAGATATTAAAATAAGATCCACATAATCTTCTTTTAAACAAAATGTCAAAAAACAATCATATAATTGTAAAGAGAGATCTTAAAGTAGTGTGGCATCCGTGCACACAAATGAAAGATCATGAAAAAATTCCACTTATCCCAATCAAAGAAGGAAAAGGGGTTTGGCTTAAAGATTATGATAACAATAAATATATAGATGCTATAAGTTCATGGTGGGTTAATTTATTTGGTCATTCAAACCCGTACATAAATAAAAAAATAATTAAACAATTAGAAAAGCTTGAACATGTGTTATTAGCTGGATTTACACATATGCCTGCTCTTACTTTAGCAGAAAGATTAATTTCTTTATCACCAAAAAATATAAGTAAATGTTTCTTTGCTGATAATGGGTCATCTGCAATCGATGCAGCAATGAAAATGAGTCATCACTATTGGATAAATCAAGGCTACAATAAAAAAACTAAATTTATCTCTCTTTCTAATAGTTATCATGGTGAAACTCTTGGTTCGTTATCTGTATCAAACATAGATTTATATAAAAAAACCTATAAAAATTTAATGAAAGACACAATAGTTGTTGATACTCCAGATTGTTATCTTAAAAATGATACACATACAGACAAAGAACATACGAGGTTAATGTTTGATAAAATGCTAAAAGCTATTGAAAAAAACCATAAAGTGACTTCTGCGGTAATATTAGAACCATTAGTACAGTGTGCTGGTTATATGAGAATGTATCATCCAATTTATTTAAAGTTACTTAGAGAAGCTTGTGATAAATATAAACTTCATTTAATTGCTGATGAGATTGCTGTTGGATTTGGGCGAACAGGAACAATGTTTGCTTATGAAAAAAGTAAAATTACACCTGATATCATCTGCTTGTCAAAAGGGATAACTGGAGGATATATGACATTATCAACAATTCTTACAAATGATAATATTTATAATGCATTTTATGATGAATATATTAAGTTAAATGCATTTCTTCATTCACATAGTTATACAGCTAACCCTCTTGCATGTACAGCAGCTAATGCATCTTTAGATTTGTTTGAAAAGAACAATGTTATAAATAATAATAAAATATTGTCAGAATATATTCTAAAATCATTTACTGAAATTTCTAAACATCCAAATGTCTCTGATGTTAGACAACATGGAATGATAACAGCTATCGAATTAGTAAAAAATAAATCAAAAAAAATTCCATATAACTGGAAAGAAAGAAGAGGGTTAAGAGCATACGAATATGGGTTAAAAAATAATGTATTGATAAGACCATTAGGCAATGTTATTTATTTTATGCCACCGTATATTATTAAGAAAACAGAAATTGATAAAGTTATAAATGTAATACATGGAGCAATTGACGTTGCAACAAAATAAATTACATAGAATTCATATAAAAGATAGTTTATCTGTTAATTCAGAAATAACAATTGATAATAATATAGAAAATCATATTAAGAATGTTTTGAGAATAAGGGATAATGAAGAAATTATTATTTTCAATGGTAATGGCAAAGAATTTATAGGCTCAGTAAAATATAAAAAAAATACATCAATAATAATCAAGAAAGAAAAAAGAGGACTAAAACATAATGATAATAAAATTATATTGGCACAATGTATACCAAGTTATAAATATATGGATTTGGCAATTCAAAAATCAGTCGAGCTTGGTGTTGATGAAATAATTCCTGTTATATCTAACCGCAGTCATCCTGGAAATCATGGAAAGAAAGAAGAGCATTGGAAAAAGATAATTATACACGCTACAGAACAATCAAATGGATTATTTATACCTAAGTTAAATAATATTTTGACATTAGATAATCTATTAGAAAAGTTCAAAAATACTGATATATATAAAATATGCTTCCATATATCAGGAAGAAAGTTTAAAAAAGAAGATAAAAATTCCAACTCTCACCTTATACTCATTGGTCCAGAAGGCGGATTTAATGATAATGAAATAAATATTATCCAGAAATATAACTGGAATATAATTACTCTTGGAGATAGGATATTGAGAACAGAAACAGCAGCTATTGTTGCTCAAAGTTTATTAAGGTATTAGACGATGGAAAATATAAAATCAATAGCTCAATATACAAAATCATTCACAAATCAAGAATTTCATTCAATTATTATTAATAAACACACAGAAATAGAATCATGGTTTAGAAGGCAATGGATAAAATATCCAGCCCCATTTTACTCATCTATAGATATAAGGAATTCAGGATATAAAATTGCTCCTATAGATACAAATTTATTCCCAGCAGGTTTTAATAATCTGGATAAGAAATTTGAATTTCTCTACATATCAGCATTACAGCATGCGTTAGAAAAATTTTCTCCGAACATTACTAAAATATTAATAATTACTGAAAATCATACTAGAAATAAATTTTATATATCTAGTATAAATACACTTGAGGTATTAATTAAAAAAGCTGGATTTGAAGTAAAAATGTGTCCTTTGTGTGATTTGGATGACGTAGATAAAATTAATTTACGTCTATCAAAAAATAATGACACTTTAATCTATGATGAATTTATACCTGATATAGTATTATTAAATAATGATTTATCTCAGGGCATTCCCAAAATTTTAGAAAATATATCGCAACCTATTTTACCGGATTTAAACCTTGGTTGGACAAAAAGATCTAAAACTATACATTTCCAATATTATAGCGATGTTATACAAAACTTTTCCAGAGTTTTTGAAATAGATTCATGGTTATTGGAGCCCTTGTTTGAAAATTGTGGAGAAATTGATTTCAAAACCAAACAAGGAGAAGATTGTCTCATAGATCATGCCTCTAAATTGTTTCATTTAATAAAAGAAAAATATGTTCTATACGGTATAAATGAAAAACCATATATTATGATTAAAGCTGATTCAGGGACTTATGGAATGGGTATAATGTTGATTAATAATATTGATGATATAAAAAAGATTAATAGAAAACAAAGAACTAAAATGATTAAAACTAAAGGCGGAATAAAATTAAACAAAGTAATACTTCAAGAAGGAATATATTCTAATGAGAAATTAAATTCTAATTATCAAGTTGCTGAGCCAGTTATTTATTCTTTTGGAAACAATTTGGTGGGAGGATTTTACAGAATGCATGGGTCTAAAAATAATTCTGAGAATCTTAATTCTCCAGGGATGACATTTTATCCTATACCATTTAGTGAATCATGCATAAGTCCAGATAATTCCCAAAGTATTTATTCTGATACCAACAAATTTTATATTTATGGTGTAATTGCTAGACTAGCAGTATTAGCTGCCGCAAAAGAATTATATAATATAGAGGTATAATATGTTAACTATTGGGATAATAATGGATCCTATTGAGCACACAGATCCCGATAAAGATACAACGATAACTTTAATGCACGCTCTTCAAAAGAAATGTAATGTTGAATACATAATTCCTCGGTCTATTTTTCTAGAAAATCAAAATGTTTTCGCAAAATCTAGTAAAATAAAAATATTTAAAAATAAAACAGATTTTTATAAAATATCTAAAAGCAGACTAGTTAATTTAAATAAATTTAATTGCTTGTTTTTTAGACTAGATCCTCCTGTCGATAATTTTTATATTCAAATAACTCATTTACTAGATTATTTAGAGAAAAAAGGGGTTTTAATTATTAACTCTCCTCAATCTATAAGAGATATGAATGAAAAAATATTGGGCAATAATCTAACACCAAATCATATACCAACACTCATATCTTCCAATAATAATATAATAAAAAATTTTATTAGAAAAAATAAAAAAGCTGTCTTAAAACCACTTAATATGATGAAGGGCGAGAATATTATTGCTTGTAAATATGGAGAAAAAAATTTAGATAGTAAAATATCAAATATGTTATGTAATAATAAATTTGAAAATATTTTAGTTCAAAAATATATTAACGATATAAAAAAAGGGGACACAAGAATTATAATTTATAACGGTATTGTTCATGATGAAGTGCTGGTAAGATTCCCTCCAAAAAATGACTTTAGAGCTAATTTAGCAATTGGTGGGAAATACAAAATTAAAAAAATTGATAATAAGTATATTGAACATTTATTAGATATTGCCGAGTATCTTAGAAGTAATAGAATATACTTGGCTGGAGTAGATATGATTGGTAAATATATTACTGAAATTAACATAACTTCACCCACTGGTATACAACAACTAGAATCTACGTCTAAAGATTTAAGTGATAAAATAGCATCAGAATTTATTAAAATTATAAAGAATTTTTATTTAAATGAATAATCAAGATCTATACATGTCGATAGACTATGGTGCTAAAAAAATTGGATTTGCTATAGGTCAACTTATAACAAAGAAAGCAAGTCCCTTAAAAATTATTTATAGAAAAAAACAAAATATTTGGCCCGAAATTAATAATATTATAAAAGAGTGGGAGCCTAGAGTAATAATAGTCGGCTATCCTTTTACAAACAAAATAAATAATTTCATAAAAGATTTGGATAATTTTATTGAAGAGATGATAAAAAGATATAAGAATTCTATAGAAATAATTAAATTTTCAGAAAGATTATCAACAGAAGAAAGTAAATATGTATATGGGCAAATACGTAAAAGCAAATATAATATAAAAAAAAAGAATGATTTAGATGACCTGTCAGCATGCTTAATATTACAGAGCTGGTTTAATGAAAATATGATAAACTAAGATGATGAATTTCGACTATAAACTTCAGTTTGACAAGGATAATAAACTTAAGCATTTTCTCAATATTGAAAATCTATCAGAATTACATATTAAAGAAATAATATCTAAAGCAGATGAATATGCAAAAAGCAAAAAAAATAAATTTTATGATTTAGAAGGTAAAACGGTAGCAAGTTTATTTTTTGAACCCAGCACAAGAACAAAAACTACTTTTGAGTTAGCATCAAAAAAACTCTCAGCAGATTTTATAAATATTGATATAGCAAATTCATCCACTCTAAAAGGTGAATCTATAATAGATATGATTAAGACTTTAGAAGCAATGAGTTGTGATATGTTTATAGTGCGTCATTCAATATCAGGCACGCCTCATTATATTGCAAAAGAAGTAGGGAGTAGTATTTGCATTATAAATGCTGGGGACGGTACACATTCTCATCCAACTCAAGCGATGTTAGATATGTATACTATTAAAAAATACAAAGGTGGCTTTAAAGGTTTAAATGTATCGATAGTTGGTGACATTCTACACTCAAGAGTTGCCAAATCATTAATATCTTCTCTAAAAATTCTATCAGTTAATAATATTAATGTAATTGGTCCTAAAAATCTTATGCCAGATAATTTAGATAAATTAGACGTAAATTATCATAATAGTCTAGAATCTGGCATCAATGAGTCGGATGTAATTATTATGCTTAGACTTCAAAAAGAAAGAATGCATGAATCATTGATATCTGTAGAAGATTATTATGAAAAATATGGGTTAACCCAAAGCAAAATAAAATCCGCAAAAAAAGATGTAATTGTTATGCATCCAGGTCCTATAAATCGAGGAGTAGAGATTGATTCTGATGTAGCTGATGGGAATAATTCTGTTATATTAGATCAAGTTGCAGCAGGAATTTCAATCAGGATGGCAATTATGTCACTGATACTAAATAATAGAAATTAAATTATGGCTAATTATGAAAGAGCATTATCTTTAATTAACAAAGATATTGAATATTTTTCAAAATTTAATAAAAAAGATATAAAATTAGTTATTGTCACTAAAGCACAAAAAGTAGATTCTATAAATAATCTTATTGATTTAGGTTATATCACGTTCGGTGAAAATTATGTTCAAGAAGCAATAGAGAAAATTAAAACCATAAACAAAAAGAACATATGTTGGCATTATATTGGAAAAATACAGTCAAATAAGATTAAACAAATAGTACAATACTTTGATTGGATACAAACAATTAGTTCATTAAAACATGTAAAAATAATAAATGATATCTGTGCAAATTTTAACAAAATAATGAATGTGTGTATTCAAGTAAATATTGATAATGAAGAGTCAAAATCTGGATTAAGTATAAATGAGTTAGAAAAATTTATTGAAGATATAAAAAATTATGGAAATATAAAAGTAAGGGGGGTAATGTCTATTCCATCTAAATCCAATGCTTTGAAAGGTAATGAAAATTCATATAAGATACTTAAATTAATGTATGATAATCTGTGCGAGAAATATAATTTTGATACTTTATCGGTAGGTATGAGCAATGATTATAAGCTAGCTATGAACAATGGTTCTAATTTAATACGAATTGGAACTTTAATTTTTGGTAAAAGAGAATTATGAAAAATAAAATATATATAAAAAAAATATCAATAATAGGTTTAGGCAATCTTTCCCAGGCTTTAATAGCAGGACTAGATACAGTTGGATATAAAGGACTTATACATATTTATGATATTGATAAAAAAAAGAAGAAGTATATAAAATCCAAAAATATGAAATTTAAAACTAATATTGATGAGAGTATTATTGGAAGTACTATAATACTGATTGCAATAAAACCCAACAATTTAAAAAATGTAGCAACAAAATTAAAAAACTTAAATATAAATTCTATCATTGTAAGTTTAATGGCTGGAGTAAAAATTAGCCAGATTACTAGATTAACTAATAAAGATTTAAAAATAGCAAGAATAATGACCAACATAAATGCTAGACATGAAAGCGCTATGTCTTTTGTTTATATGAATAAAAAATGTACGAAAATAGAGGATGGGGTTATTAGTGAGTTATTTGAAAAATTTGGTTCATTATACTATGCAACTTCAGAAAACCAACTTAATAAAATCACAGCTTTAATCGGAAGCGGTCCTGCATACTTTATACACTTTGCAGAATCAATTATGAAAACATTTAAAAGTTTTGGCTTTACTGAGGCAGAATCTATGAAATACAGCTTAGAACTATTTTATACAACGGCTTACAGTTGCATTGTGGATGATAGAACATTGGGTTTAATAAAAAAATCTATAATTTCAAAAAATGGTACTACCGAGGCTGCATTAAAAAAAATGAATCAGAGAAATTTCCAAAAAAATATCAAAGACTCAATATTGGCTGCATATAAAAAATCCCAAGAATTAAGCAGAGAAGAGTAATGGATGGTTATACTTCAAAACCTTTATTGTTTATATTAATAACTACCATAAGTTTCTTGCAGTTTATTTTTATACTAAGATTTCTATTTGAGATAACTAAAGTTAATTTTTATAATCCCGTGTGTCAATTAATTGTAAAAATGACTAATCCTATTTTAACACCTTTAAGACTTGTGCCATTGTATATTGGCAGAGTTGATTTAATGATTATTATACTTATTACAATGATTACTGCTTTAAAAATTTATATTCCTTATTATTTCACAAGTTTTGAATATAGTATTAATTCTCTATTTATTGCGGCATTTGGAAAGTTTGTTCAGGAGGCACTAGATATATTATGGTATGCCGTTATCATAGGAGCAATAGGGAGTTGGTTTATGTCATACAATACACATCCAATGTTTACATTAATAGACGAATTGTGCGAACCATTTTATAGACCTATCAGAAAAATTCTTCCTACTATGACTGGTATTGATTTTTCCCCTATTATATTATTAGTTGCTATCAACCTTATACAAATGATTGTATTACCGCCAATCTTTTATTTAACAAAATTTTTCTGAAATGAATACTTCTTTAGAACTAAATATAAACAATGGAATAGCTAATATAAAAGAACCTTTAAATTTGGTTTCTGGTAAAACATTAGATAATTATAAATTGAAATACGAAACGTATGGCTCTCTTAATAAAGAGAAGAATAATGCTGTATTAATTTGTCATGCTTTATCGGGAAATCATCATGTAGCAGGTATATATAAGGGAGAAACTAAGCCAGGATGGTGGGATAATATGATTGGTCCAAATAAACCAATTGATACAAATAAATTATTTGTAGTTTGTTTAAATAATCTTGGAGGGTGTCATGGTTCTACAGGACCTGTCAGTACCAACCCATCTACCAATAAACCTTATGGTGCCGAATTTCCAATTGTAACTGTTAATGACTGGGTAGCATCTCAAAAACAACTTATGGAATATTTAAATATTCCATATTGGCAATTCGTTGTTGGCGGAAGTCTTGGAGGTATGCAATCATTTCAATGGTCATTACAATACCCTTCTTTAATAAAAAATAGCATTATAATTGCAGCTGCTCCAAAACTAACTGCGCAGAATATAGCATTTAATGAAGTAGCTAGGCAAGCAATTATGAAGGATCCTAACTGGCATAATGGAAATTATCTAGAAAAGGGTGTAAACCCTGACCAAGGTTTAGCATTAGCAAGAATGCTAGGACACATTACATATTTATCTGATGATTCTATGAAAGAAAAATTTGGCAGAGATCTTCAGGAATCAAAATTAAAATTTAATTTTGATGTAGAATTTCAAATAGAAAGCTATCTTAGATATCAGGGTGAAAAATTTGTTACTGGTTTTGATGCAAATACATATCTTTTAATGACTAAATGTTTAGATTACTTTGATCCTATTAAAGATTTAGGAGAAACATTAAACAATAGACTAAAAGATTCAAAATGCAGATTTTTAGTATTATCTTTTACATCAGATTGGCGATTTCCACCAAATAGATCTAGAGAAATAGTTAAAATTCTACTAAATAATAATAAGAATGTTAGTTATGCAAAAATTAAATCTAATGGTGGGCACGATGCATTTTTAATGGAGAATAAAGATTACTTTGATACGATGCGATGTTTTATCAAGGGGAGTAGGCATGACAAGAGTTAGAGGTGATTTAGCATTAATAAGTTCTTGGATAAAGCCAAATTCAAAAGTATTAGATTTAGGATGCGGCGATGGTGATTTGTTAAAATTACTTAAAAAAGAAAAAAATATTCAAGGATATGGCGTTGACAGTGATATTATTAAAATTAAATTTTCGCTAGATAATAACATAAATGTACTACAGTTAGATTTAGATAATGATTTATCTCAATTTGATGCTAATTCATTTGATTACGTAGTGTTGGCGCAATCATTGCAAGAAATAAAAAGGCCAAAAAATTTGATTAAAGAAATGCTTAGAATTGGTGATGAAATAATTGTTTCATTTCCTAATATGGGTCATTGGACTTCTAGAATACAGTTATTATTCAAAGGCATAATGCCAATAACAAAAACCTTGCCGTTTAAATGGGATGAAACTCCTAATATTCATTTATGTACAATAAAAGATTTTATAGAATTTTGTAATAAAAATAATTTTAAAATAATTGAACAGTTAATTACAGATGAAAATCAGAAATGCGGAATTTTAACTAAAATTTTTCCAAATTTTTTTGGGCAAGTTGCTAATTATAGAATAAAATAATTAATTTAATTTAGCTCTAATAAAATCTTCATGTTTAACATATAAAAGATCGGCTATTTTTCTTATAGTATAATCTTCATACTTATCAATCTTTCCATCAGCATGAGCAACATCCCATAATGATTTTATAATATCAACTCTTGATCTATACTCATAAGTATCGTTAATTATTGATGTCCATTCATAAAGAGATATCATATCTTCGTTTTTTTCATCTGCAATTTTTATCATAGTTGATATTTGATCATCATTAAGATTAAACTTTTCTTTTAGTATTGAAATAATCTGTAATTTTTCAGACTCATCAAAGCTATCGTCGGATTTAGACACCTCGATCATTAAAATAGATATAGATAAAATTAATGGGTCCTTAAATTTACTTATGTCTTTTTTGGTTATTGTATTATTTTTGTTGGATACAATTTTATCCAACAAACTTGATATTATATTCATAAACTAGTTAAAAGTTTGTTTCAAAGAATATGTCCCACTATTATCATATTCATCAAAAAATATATCTACAAACGGATGGTCTATTGGGTCTTTGTTGGCATCATTAAGCAAATTACTTTCTGCCACATAAGTTTCATTGCCTTGGCCATGTACCAATACATGATACCATGGCTTGTTCTTATCTGGTTTAGACTTTGCAACATTTTCATACCACTCTTCAGTCCCTTGAAAGTATGGGTCAGCATCCACAATAACTCCTCTATATCTAAATTTCGAATGAGATACTATCTGCCCTAACTTGAATTGTGCTTTTTGCTTAACTGGGTTATCCATACCTTCATTATAGGGTTAATATTCATGTTTTTAAAGAATCAAGGCGGTGTTTTTTAATCATATAGAAGAGTAATATTAATTCTTCTATTTTCATATGTATCTTTGAAATCAAAAAAATCTGTAGAATGAAATAATTTAGAGTTAAATATTACAGCCCTATTCTCTTTATATGGTATAACTTTTTTAGATATATTATTGTCAATTAGCATTTTTTCTATTTTTTTTGAGCCATTAATACTATTATAATCCTTAAAACTCCAATCTGCTGGAGGTAATTTATCCCACAATATTAATCCGCCGCTATTTTTATTCAAATTGGCATCGTTGGGTGATATCCAGAAATTTACATTTATAGATGCCTGGTCTGCATGAATATTTGTTCCTTCCTTTTTATTTTCGTGTTTAAAAACCCATGCCTGAGTTAATCTAAATTCTTTAAAAATATTTTTATATGTCTCTCTCAAATCTTCGCTAAACTTTAATATAAACTCGTTTGAAAGACCTTTAGTTAAGAATGTTGAGACATAACCTCCCTGATATGGATATTTAAAAATATTTGCATTATTACAAAATTTTTGCAATGTTTTTAAAGATTCTAAATTTAATAAATTATCAATAACTAATATTTCTGGATTACTATTTAAATATTCATTCTCTAAGACAGAGACTTTATTTGATTTGTTTAATAAATTATTAGGGATTATTTTAGGTGGTTTATTATACAATTGTTTAAATAATTTCCGTTTAAATGTTAAGGAAATTTTATCTGCATTAAAACGTTTGTGTTTAATATCTAAATATAATTGTTTAAGATTATCATAATATTTTTTAGTAAATTTTGTATTTCTAATATCATCGGTGTCATTATCAATATATGTTAATTGTTCAAATTCATGTTTTATTAAAGTTGTGAGTAAATTAGAGTCTGATAGATATTTTTTAATATAATTATTAATAAAAATATCGTTATTATTATTTAAATTAGAAGCCTTGTTAAAAAAATTATTAGCTTCATTAATATTAGAAAGCCATAAATGTGTTATACCTAGCATAATATATGAATTAGCATGATTTTTATCACATTTAATAGCATTTTGAAAATATTCCCTTGATGATTCTAATAATTTAATATCTCTATTATTTTGAAAGATATACTGGTAAACTTCTCCGATTCTATGTGGTATTGCAACAAGGTTGCTATTATATAATAAAGATTCTTTTAAAAATTCTAATGCTTCATCATATCTTTTTTCATCTATATATAAGTTTGCACAATTGAAATATGCCTTATAATTATTTTTATTAATTTTAATAGCGTTTAGATAATATTTTTCAGATTGTGAAATATTTTTTACATTCTTATATGCTAAAGCAAGATTATTATTTGCTTCATAATTAAGAGGTGATAACCTTGTGGCTTTTTCTAAAAATGATATAGCCTCACTATGTCTAGATTTTTGAGATAATATACAACCATGCAAATGATTTGCTTGGAAGTTGTTCTTGTCTACATCTAAAACTTTGCAATAAAGATGATCTGCTTTTTCTAGTTTTCCTTGATGATGAAAATTGAGTGCTTCAGTTAATATATAATTTTTATCTAATTGTTGCATATTAGTATGCCCAGGGACAGAATCGAACTGCCGACACGAGGATTTTCAGTCCTCTGCTCTACCAACTGAGCTACCTGGGCGGATATTATTTTTCTTCTGGAACATATCCTTCTGGAATATTAGAGCCGTCTCCAAAAAGAAATTTTTCCATTTCTTCTTCAAGAAATTTTCTTGCTTTTGGATCTACTGGAGTCAGCCTCATTTCATTAATTAACATCGTTTGATGGTTCACCCACATATCCCATGCCTCTGCTGATATTTC
>CAJWJQ010000018.1:0-22024 GCA_913041905.1 uncultured Gammaproteobacteria bacterium | reverse complement strand
GTACGCGAGCTGGGTTTAGAACGTCGTGAGACAGTTCGGTCCCTATCTACCGTGCGCGTTTGATATTTGATGGAAGTTGCTCCTAGTACGAGAGGACCGGAGTGAACCTATCCCTGGTGTTCCAGTTGTCTCACCAGAGGCATTGCTGGGTAGCTATATAGGGTTGTGATAACCGCTGAAAGCATCTAAGCGGGAAGCCATACCAAAGATTAGATATCACTGGACCTTTAAGGTCCCTGAAGATCCGTTCTAGACTAGGACGTTGATAGGCTGGGTGTGGAAGCTTGGTAACAAGTGAAGCTAACCAGTACTAATTGATCGTGAGACTTGATCTTATAACATTAAAAAAGAAACTGTATTCTATGTTTAAGGTCTAAAATAGTACAATTCCGAAATAAATTTATGTTTGATGGCAATAGCATATGGGAACCACCTGATCCATCTCGAACTCAGCAGTGAAACCATATAGCGCCGATGGTAGTATAGGGTTTCCCTATGTGAGAGTAGGACACTGTCAGCTTAAATAAGAAAGACTCCTTCGGGAGTCTTTTTTTTGTATAATATATCTATGCTCTATATTTTTAAATTAAAAATGAGAAATTTTGAAGAAGCTAGAGAGTTTTCTAGATCTTTAAAACTTAAAAATAAAAAAGAATGGGATCAATGGTGTAAAAAAAATATTTATACTAAACCAAAAGATATTCCAGTGGTGCCAAATCTAGCTTATAAAAATAATGGCTGGGTTAATTTTAAAAACTGGTTGGGTAGTTAGATATTACCAATATTTTTCTAGCGTTATATTACCTGGTTTGCTTCGTCTATTTCTTTTAAGACCGCTCTTTTCAAGAAGAGCAACAGTGTCATTTATCATATCTGGATTACCACATATCATAATTTGAGAATCCAATGTAACTTCTATTCCCGCAAGTTCTTGAATTTCTTTATTTTCAAGACCTTGTGGAATTCTAATATTCAGACAACCTATATCTTTTTCTCTAGTAATTGTTTGTATGTATTTTATTTTACCAGGATGATCTGTCTTAAATTTTTTAATTTGTTCTTGATAGGCAAGTTCATTCTTAGTTCTAACCCCATGCACTAAAATAATTTTTTCAAACCTATCCCAAGGCTCAGGTGTTTTAAGTAATGATATAAAAACCCCAAGACCAGTTCCTGTCGCTAGCATCCATAAATTTTTTCCATCTGGCACTTCATCCATGACAAAAAAACCAGAAGCCTTTTCCATTACATGTAATTTATCACCAATTTTAAGGTTGTGAAGAGCTGGCGTTAACCCACCGCTTGGCACAGTAACATAAATTATCTCTAAATAATTATCATCAGGAGAACTAACGTAAGAGTATGGTCTTGATATGAATTCACCATTTATCTTAAGACCAAGTTTTGTAAATTGTCCTGCAGTATAAGGAAGAACATTACCTTTAAACTTCAGCGATGACAGCGAGTCTGTCCATCTTATATGCTCTATTACTTCTGACTCTATCCAATTAATTGCCATTTTATGTTATCTTATTTGTTTGTGCACATCATAAGTTAAACCCAATTTTATGTCAAAATTATGTTTATAAATTCAAGGATAAAAAACAATATTGAAGATAAGGGAATTAATGTTTTTTTTAAAAATCATGTATCGTCCACTAATGATTATTTAAAATATAAATATATTAATGATATTGCTCCTATAGTAATTATGACAAATAATCAGAGATACCCAAGAGGCAGAAGAGGCTCATCGTGGATTAATTATCACCGTCATTCTTTATCTTTTACGCTTTGTTTAAAATTAGAAGGTAATGTTAATGATTATAAGACTTTGAGTTATATTGCAGGAATATCTATTTTAGAAGTTTGTAAAGAATTTAATATAAAAAGTTTAAAATTAAAATGGCCTAACGATATCATGATTGATGGCAAAAAAGTTTGTGGGATTTTGATTGAAAATAATATTATAAATAAAAATTTATTTTTTTCAGCTATTGGTGTTGGTTTTAATATTTCAATCCCAGATAAACTACTAAACTTAATAGATGGAAACGTTGATAATCTAAACATAAGATCAGATAAATTAGAAACATTAATTCCAAAATTAATACAACAAATTATTACAAACACTCACCTGTTAAAGGATAATGGGTTTAGTTCGTTTAAAGAAAAATGTAATAAATACATGTATGCTAAAAATGAGAATATTCTTTTAAAGAATAATCTAGATGAAATTACGGGAAAATTACTTGGCATTGATGAAGATGGTTGTTTGGAAATTGACACTAAACATGGCACTAAGAAAATTAATACTTTAGATTATTCCCTGAGAGTATTGTAATGAAATTATTAATTGATATTGGAAATTCAAATGCGAAATTAGGTATATGGAAATACGGAAAATTATCTAATGTACATGTGGTTGAAACACAAAGTATTTTAAAAATTTTTACAAAATATAAAAACCAACCTATCAATGAAATTTTTTTAACAAGCGTTATTTCAGTTAAAAATAATAAAAAAATACTGAATCATATAAAAAGAAAATTTAATAGCAAAATATATAACATGACCTCGTCAGAAGAATTATTGGGTGTTAAAAATAAATATAAGCAACCATCAAAACTTGGAAATGACAGATGGTGTGCAATTGTCGGTTTATATAAACTATATAAAAAACCTATTTTAATAGTTAATTGTGGTACTGCTATATCAATTGATGTAGTAAGCATTGAAGGTATATATTTAGGAGGATATATATTAGGGGGGTTTGATGGGTATAAAATGTCTTTTCTAAAAGCACATAATCTTAAAAAAATAAAACTAAATAATACAGCTTCAATTAAAAAGTTTAAACCATCAAAATCTACCAAAGAGGCAATTATAGAAGGTTACGCTTTAATGATTACATCTGCAATTGAGAAATCTTATAAAGATTTCAGTGAGTCACAAACCAAGAAGCCGTTGCTAATAATTGGCGGTGGATACGGAAAAATAATCTCAAAAAGATTGTCTATAAAAAATAAATACGAATCTAATATGGTTCTTAAGTCTCTGGGTTTAATATCCGATTATCAAGATTAATTCAGTAACTCTTCTATTTTTTTAATTATTTTATTACTACCAGGTCCTGTGACCGTAGCGAAGTAATCAACTACCTCTCCATTTCTATTAATTAAGTATTTGTGAAAATTCCATTTAGGAGAGCTATTAGTTTGTTCGGTAAGTAATTTAAAAAAAGGATGAGCGTCTTTGCCTCGAACTTTTGTTTTTGTAAACATAGGAAATTTAACATCATAGGTTAAATTGCAAAAATCTTTAATTTCTTTTTCGGTCGAGGGCTCTTGGTAGAAATCATGAGATGGAAAACCAAGAACAACAAGTCCACGATTTTTATTGTCTTGATATAATTTTTCTAAACCTTCGTATTGAGGTGTGAATCCACACTTGCTTGCTGTATTTACTACAAGAATAACTTTACCAAGATATTCTTTACATAAATTTATTGTTTTATCCTCACCGAGAAGTTTGATATCAAAATCAAGTGCTTTAGGACATGCCGCTGAGGTAATTTCAGTCATAAAAAAAAGTAATATAAAATATGTTAAATTTCTAAATAATTTCACATTCTCATTATGATATATATATATTTATACATCAAGAGATGTCAATAGCGTACTCTTTCAGAATATCAAGATCAATAACTTCAAGCGCTTTGATGTTAGTTGATTTTAATTTTATTCTGGGAGCAGCGCCTTGTTGAAAAGCTTCTAACCATCTATTAGCACACAAACACCATGTATCACCATCTTTTAATCCATTAAATCCAAGATCTATGTTTGGAGAACTTAAATCATTACCTGTAGATTTTGAAAATTCTAGAAAATCTTTGGTCATTTGGGCGCATACTGTATGGGAACCAATATCACCTTTATCAGAATTACACAATCCATCTCTAAAATAACCTGTTAATGGACTTGTTCCGCAAATCTCTAGCGTTTCACCCAAAACGTTCTTTTGCTTATCAGACATACTTAACCTCTATTATTTCATACGCTATAGTTTCGTCAGGCATTTTCAGTTCGATTGAATCCCCTTCTTCTTTTCCTATCAAGTTTCTTGATAATGGGGAAGTAATAGATATCTTTCCTTGTTTTAAATTTGCCTCATCTTCACCGACTAACTTATAGGTAACTTTTTTTTCATCACTAAGGTTAATCAATACAACTGTTGAGCCAAATATAATTTTGCTAGATGTTGGAATAGTTTTAACGTCTATAATATGCGCATTTGATAATTTAGCTTCTATGTCTTTAATTCTTCCCTCAACAAAACTTTGTTGTTCACGCGCAGCATGATATTCAGCATTTTCTTTAAGATCACCCTTTTCCCTAGCTTCTTTTATTGCTAACACAATACTCGGTCTTTCCTTACTTTTAAGGTTTTTCAATTCCTCTTTAAGCTGGGCAGCTCCTTCTGCTGTCATGGGTACTTTATTCATGTTTTAAATGCTTGAGCCACCTGTCAGATTCGAACTGACGACCTGAGGTTTACAAAACCCCTGCTCTGCCAACTGAGCTAAGGTGGCAATTAATTCCATAAAGATTATATTATTTCATAATTATATAATAAAAAGAGTATGATATAGAATTATTAGCAATGAATAAAGACTTACCCAAAGTTATTAAAGATATTTTTACCAATCCAGACCCCATTATTTGGAATGGAGTATGGCTAGAAACATTAGAAATACTTTTAAGAGATATTAGTCTATTAACTATGTGGAACGAGTTGCTGAATATAATAAAAAATAACCATAGAAAAAACACTCATATCAATATTAATCAATATATTAAGTGGGAAATAAAAGCTTTTGTTGCACAAATTATTAAATTAAAACAAGATAATCTAGATTTAGATAAATTTAGATGTACATTAAAAACATATCTTCTTAAAAAGAATTTAAAATTAGATGAACAATTAATTTTAGAAATTTATAATTCTATATATGAAAATTAGAAATATAATATTTTATTTTTTATTATTTCCAAAATTTGGTTTAGCAGAATCAACAAATTATTTGCTTTTTAAAGATTTAGTACAATACACAAGCAGTGTAGACGCATATAGCAATATATGTGTAAAAAACTTTAACCATAAACAGGCAGAGACAGACTTATTTGATTTAATATTAATATTAAAAATAAATTACCGTTTAGAGGAAAATGATATTATGGCTTTACGCGATAAATATCATAGAATTAATAAATCTACGACATCGCAACTTACGCAACTTGGCTTAAACAAAAGAAAAAATTTGTGTACAAAATATTTAAAAATATTTGAAAGATTCGATAAAAAGAAAAATGAAAAGCTTACTGAAATTCTAGCCCCTGCTGATATTCAATAATATGTTGAAAAACACCAGATTGATGTTGTGTAGGCATATGACATAGTGCGAGAATATAATTAACTAAATATATCTTTAATGGAGTAATGTAGGAGAGTTAAATGGCAGTACCACCTCTTGGACCACCACCACGTTTTCTTGGAATGAAAATAACCTCTAATAGAATAGAGTCGGCATTAATTGTGTTTGTTACTCTTTGTTTGAGTGGCATTTTCTATGGTAATAATTTTTTAAATGCGGCAAAAACTATCCTAGCATTGGGTACAGTATGGGCACTTTACCTATGGATTATAAAAAACCCAGAAAGACCGTATTAAATATTTTAAATTGTTGTTCTAGATAAATAATGATTTGTGTTATAAATACATATTCTGAATTATTGGAGGGGTACTCAAGCGGTCAACGAGGGCAGACTGTAAATCTGCTGGCCCTGCCTTCGCAGGTTCGAATCCTGCCCCCTCCAAACTTGTTTAGATGCGGGTATGGTACAATGGTAGAACTTCAGCCTTCCAAGCTGACGATACGGGTTCGATTCCCGTTACCCGCTCATTAAATTAATTAATATGCTTTGTGAATGTAGATATGGAAAAAATAAGGAATTTTTTTAAAGTAGAATCGAATTATCAATTATTTATAGTAAATTTAGTATTTGCAGTCACAGGCACTCTAGCGGTTTATTTTGCTGGAACCATTATTATATTCGTGGGTTTGAATGAAAATAGCATAAACCCAATATTTTATTGGATTTTTCGAATACTTCTCTTAATTCCTGTTTACCAGTTCTTACTAATAATAGTTGGAACACTATTTGGCGAATTTTCATATTTTTGGGAAATGGAAAAAAAAATGCTAAATAGGTTTATAAAAAAACCTCAATAAAAAGTTTTAATTTTCTGTAAATTCCCATCTGCTTTCACTATTATTCATTGTATATGAAGTTTGCCCATATAGCTCAGTCGGTAGAGCACTTCCTTGGTAAGGAAGAGGTCACCGGTTCAAATCCGGTTATGGGCTAAAATTAATGTATTTTAGTTAAATTTTAGTGTATTTGCATGAAAAAGTAGTTTATTATTTCTCTACTTAAAACTGTAATTATTTAACTGGGGATTTAACAATGGCAAAAGATAAATTTGAAAGAAATAAGGAGCATGTCAACGTTGGCACAATAGGTCACGTTGATCATGGTAAGACAACATTAACTGCTGCTCTAACTAAGGTTATGGGTGAAAAATATGGTGGGGAATTCAAAGCGTATGATCAAATTGATAATGCGCCTGAAGAAAAAGCAAGAGGTATCACTATTGCAACAGCCCACGTTGAATATGAGTCTGAAAAGAGACATTATGCTCATGTAGACTGTCCAGGCCATGCTGATTATGTAAAAAATATGATTACTGGTGCTGCTCAAATGGATGGTGCAATTTTAGTATGTTCTGCAGCAGACGGGCCAATGCCTCAAACTCGTGAACATATTTTGTTAGCAAGGCAAGTAGGCGTCCCCCATATTGTTGTATATCTAAATAAAGCAGATCAGGTAGACGATAAAGAACTTACAGATTTAGTAGAAATGGAAATTAGAGAATTATTAACTAAGTATGAATTCCCAGGCGATGATGTACCTATAATTACGGGATCAGCTCTTAAAGCAATAGAGGGCGATACGTCTGATATTGGTATACCATCAATCGAAAAACTTATTGAAGCAATGGATAGTTTTATCCCTGTGCCAGAAAGACCAGTTGATGGAAAATTCTTAATGCCTATAGAGGATGTTTTCTCTATTTCAGGTAGAGGTACTGTAGTTACAGGCAGAATTGAAAGAGGAAAAGTAAACGTTGGAGATGATATAGAAATCGTTGGAATCAAAGACACTACAAAAACCACATGCACAGGAGTTGAAATGTTTAGAAAACTTCTAGACGAAGGTATCGCTGGTGATAATGTAGGTGTTCTTTTGCGTGGTACAAAACGTGAAGAAGTAGAACGTGGACAAGTATTATGCTTGCCTGGTTCTGTTAAACCCCATACAAAATTTGAATGTGAGATTTATGTTTTATCTAAAGAAGAAGGTGGAAGACACACTCCATTCTTTGCGAACTATAGACCTCAATTTTACTTTAGAACTACCGATGTAACGGGCGCTATAGAACTTCCAAAAGATGTTGAAATGGTTATGCCAGGAGACAATGTCAAAATGAAAGTTGAATTAATCACTCCAATCGCTATGGAAGAGGGATTAAAATTCGCGATTCGTGAAGGTGGTAAAACTGTTGGAGCAGGAGTAGTTGCAAAAATTATAGAGTAATAGCTAATCATCTGATTTAATTAGATAGATAGGCTAGTAGCTCAATTGGTAGAGCGACGGTCTCCAAAACCGTAGGTTGGGGGTTCGAGTCCCTCCTGGCCTGTAATTATAAGGAAGCCATGTCAGAATCAAAAAATATAAAGAGACGCAGTAATATACCTCTTACAATGTTGTCATTAGTGATGTTAATGATTGGTGTAGTAATGTTTTATTATTTTTCTGAGATTCGCTTATTTTATCGTGTTTTAGGGATGTTGGTTGTAATAGGCATGTCAATCATCATATTATATCAAACAGATTTTGGTAAAACCGCCTATAGTTACATTATTGATTCTAAAGTAGAGTTAAAAAAGGTAACATGGCCAACAAAACAAGAAACTACTCAAACAGCCCTGGGAGTTATTGTTATAGTGATAATTATTGGATTAATACTGTGGTTGTTAGACATGTTATTTGCTTGGGCAATTGGAAATTTATATGGAATCAGGTAGCGTCGATATGAAATGGTATGTATTGCAGGCATATTCTGGCTATGAAAATAAAGTCAAACAAACCCTTGAGGACACAATAAAGCGCGAAGGTTTAGAAAAGTCTTTTGGTGAAATATTAGTCCCAACAGAAGAAGTATTAGAAATTAAGGACGGTCAAAAGAAAAGAACTGAGAGAAAATATTTTCCTGGATACGTAATGATAAAAATGGAAATGAATGATAGTACTTGGCATTTAGTCAAGAACTCACCTAAAGTACTAGGTTTTGTGGGTAGCACTGGAGACAAACCCATACCACTTCCCGCTAGTGAGGCTGAAAATTTAATAAAATCAATGCAGAAAGACGCTGATCAACCTAAACCAAAAGTAATGTTTGAGCCTGGAGAAGTCGTTAGAATAACAGATGGACCATTCAATGATTTTAATGGAGTGGTAGAAAAGGTTGATTTTGAAAAAAATAGACTTAAAGTATCAGTTCTGGTGTTTGGTAAACCAACGCCAATTGAACTATCATTAACCCAGGTTGAAAAGGGATAATATTATGGCAAAAGAATTAGTAACACAAGTTAAACTACAGGTTCCAGCGGGAAGCGCTAACCCTGCACCTCCAGTAGGACCTGCTTTAGGGCAGCATGGTTTAAACATTCAAGATTTTTGTAAGCAATTCAACGATAAAACAAAAGACATAGAAAAAGGTCTTGCGTTACCAGTTGTAATTAATGTTTATAAAGATAGAACTTTTGATTTTATTGTCAAATCAACCCCAGCATCTATATTATTAAAAAAAGCTGCTGGAATCACAAAAGGAAGCCCAATTCCACAAACAGATAAAGTTGGCAAGGTTACCAAAAAACAATTAGAAGACATAGTAAAACAGAAGGAAGGGGATTTAAATGCAGCAGATATGGAACAGGCTATAAAAATTATTGCTGGAACAGCAAGAAGCATGGGGATAGAGGTAGAATAATTGTGACTGTAACGAAAAGACAAAAGATAATTAATGAGAAAATTGAAGTATCAAAACCATATGCTTTAACTGATGCTATACAATTATTATTGAATTTACCAAAATTAAAATTTAACGAGTCTATCGATATAAGTATAAACCTGGGTGTAGACCCTAAAAAATCTGATCAAAATGTTCGAGGGTCAACGTCTTTGCCTCATGGAATTGGCAAAGTAACAAAAGTTGCTGTATTTGCAGAGGGACCTGAAGCAGCTGCAGCTAAAAAAGCAGGAGCAGATTTAATTGGATTTGAGGATTTAATAGAAGAAGTTAAGAAAAAGAAAGACTTGGATGCTGATATTGTTATATCAACTCCCGAGTGTATGAAATTACTTGGCCAACTAGGTAGAATCTTAGGTCCTAAAAATTTAATGCCTAACCCCAAAGAAGGCACTGTAACAAAAAATATATCTGGAGCAGTTAATAATGCTAAAAAAGGTCAAATAAGATACAAGACAGATAAGGCAGGCATTATACATACAACTATTGGTAAAGTAGATTTTGATGCTAGCAAGCTTGTTGAAAATGTTCATGCTTTAATAAGTGACTTAGTCAGGGTAAAACCACCAAGTATGAAAGGTAAATATATGAAAAATATTACATTATCCTCTACTATGGGCCCAGGAATTAAGGTAGACTTAGCCTCAGTTGAGAAGAGAAGTTGATATGCCGTTAAATCTAGAGCAAAAAAAAGGATTAGTTAAAGAAGTGTCGGAAGTCATTATGAATGCAGATACATTATTAACTGCCGATTATAGAGGTTTGACCGCAAATCAATTAGGCGAATTTAGAAAAATAGCAAGAAACCCTGGAATATATATTAAAGTTGTTAAAAATAATATGTTAAAAATGGCATTAAAAGACTCTCAATATTCCTCAATAGGTGAAAAATTAACTGGACCTCAGATTTTAGCCACCTCTAACGATAATCCAGGAGAATTTGCAAAATTAGTTAAAAATTTCATTGACGAGCATGAAAATATAGAATTAAAATCACTTGCATATAAAGGAAATGAGCTTGATCTTGTAGAAATAAAGAAATTGGCGTCATTACCTACATATGAAGAGGCGATATCTCGATTAATGTCAGTAATGCAGGCGCCTATACAAAAACTTATGGCAACAGTAAATGCAGTTCCAGCTAAAATGGTTAGAACTTTAGATGCAGTAAAACAATCTAAGAATTAGTAACAAATTAAAAGGAGAAGACAAAAATGGCCGCAACAAAAGATAACATTATAGACACAATATCCAAAATGACTGTAATGGAAGTAGTAGATTTAATTTCAGAAATGGAAGAAAAGTTTGGAGTTACAGCAGCAGCACCAGTAGCAGCAGCAACACCAGTAGCTGCGGGTGCCGGAGAAGCAGCTGAAGAAGAAAAATCAGCTTTTGATATTTCTTTGGCTAGCATAGGCTCTAACAAAGTAGCGGTTATTAAAGCTGCTCGCTCTGTGACAGGATTAGGCTTAAAGGAAGCAAAAGAAAAGGTTGAGTCAGCACCTTGCGTATTGAAAGAAGGTGTTGATAAAAAAGAAGCAGAAGAATTTAAAAAACAACTTGAAGAAGCAGGCGCTACTGTTGAACTTAAATAATACTCTTGCATAACGCACTAGCATTAAATTTTATTAGTAATTAATTACTAAGAGGCCGGCGTGTTTAAAAAGGAAAGGAATTAATGAAATATAGTTATACAGCAAAAAAAAGAATAAGAAAGAATTTTGGTAAATTAGGAGATGTTCTCCAAATGCCTAATTTAATTCAATTGCAATTAGAGTCATATAATAAATTCCTAGGAAAAGGGAATGATGGAAAAATAAATTATTCTAAATCTACTTTAGACGAAGTATTTAAATCAGTTTTCCCAATTTATGATTATTCAAGTAATTGTAAATTAGAATATATGGGTTTTAAATTAGGCGGAGAAGAATACGTAGAAGAAGAATGCCGTATTACTGGTAAAAGTTTTTCTGTTCCACTAAAAGTAGATTTGAAATTATCAGTTAATATCGACCCAAAATCAGCTGGTCAACTAGAAATATTTGAAAACTCTGAGGTATTTCTTGGCGATATGCCAATCATGACAAAATATGGGACGTTCATAGTTAATGGTACTGAAAGAGTCGTTGTATCACAATTACATAGATCTCCAGGAGTATTTTTTGATCATGATAGCGGTAAAACACATTCTTCTGGTAAGTTATTATTTTCCGCAAGGGTAATACCATATCGTGGCTCATGGTTAGATTTTGAGTTTGATCAGAAAGATATAGTTTTTGCAAGGATTGATAGAAGAAGAAAGATATCATCTACAATTATATTAAGAGCACTAGGCTACAATACAAAAGAAATATTAGATATATTTTATGATAGTAATAAAGTTACAGTTGATAAAGGAAAGTTTTTTCTAGCTCAAAGCTTAACTGATTTAAAAGGAAGTATTGCGCAATTTGATATATTGCATAATAAAAAAGTTATTGTACCAAAAGGTAAGAGGATAACGGTAAGACATTTAGAATTAGAAAAAAAATCTAAAATGAAAGGATATACGATACCATCAGAGTATCTTTGGGGTAAAAGAATTTCTAAAGACGTAGTAGATACTAAGACAGGCGAAATATTTCTATCCTGTAATCAACAAATTACAAAGGAATTAATTGAGGATATTTTAGCGTCGAAAATAAAAAGTTTTGATATTCTGCATACAAATGAACTTGATAGAGGGCCATTTATTTGCAATACATTAGATGTTGACCCAACTACCAACCAAGAGACAGCTTTAATAGAAATTTATAAAATGATGCGTCCCGGTGAACCACCAACAAAAGAAGCTTCATTACAATTATTTACTAATTTGTTTCAATCCTCAGACAGATATGATTTATCCGATGTGGGTAGAATGAAATTTAATTCTCGCGTAGGTAGGACAGATGTAACAGGGGACGGAGTGCTTTCAAACGAAGATATAATAGCTGTCCTGCAAACTTTAATTAATATTAGAAATGGCTTTGATACAGTAGATGATATCGACCATCTAGGTAATAGAAGAGTAAAATGTGTCGGAGAGATGGTGGAAAATGTTTTTAGAATTGGATTAGTTAGGGTAGAAAAAGCAGTAAAAGAAAGAATGAGCACAATGGAGTTAGCTGATAAATTACAACCTAAAGATATTATTAATTCAAAACCCATAACTGCAACATTAAAAGAATTTTTTGGAACAAGTCAGTTATCACAATTTATGGATCAAAATAACCCTTTAGCAGAAATTACTCACAAGAGAAGAATTTCAGCCTTGGGCCCTGGCGGACTTACAAGAGAAAGAGCGGGATTTGAGGTGCGAGATGTTCATCCTACGCATTATGGTCGAGTTTGTCCTATTGAAACACCTGAAGGTCCTAATATTGGTCTTATAAATTCTTTAGCAACCTATTCTAGGCCTAATAATTATGGTTTTTTAGAAACTCCATATAGAACTGTCGTGGCTGGTAAAGTAAAACCAGAAATAAAATGGTTATCGGCAATAGAAGAAAGCAAATATCATATTGCTCAAGCTAATACTGAATTAGATAAAAATAATAAGATTGTGGGAGACTTAGTTTCATGTAGACATAATAATGAGTTTTCAATTACATCTCCTGACAAGATAGAGTTAATGGATGTATCTCCAAAGCAAGTTGTTTCTGTTGCAGCTGCGCTAATTCCTTTTTTAGAACATGATGATGCAAATAGAGCTTTAATGGGTTCTAATATGCAAAGACAAGCAGTGCCAATATTAAAACCTGAAAAACCATTAGTTGGAACCGGTATTGAAAAAACAGTTGCTATTGATTCAGGAGCCTCTTTCACTGTAAAAAGAGGAGGTACGGTTGATTATGTTGATGCATCTAGAATAATTGTAAATGTAGACGACAATGAAGTAGCTGGTGCTAATGATACAGGGGTAGATATATATCCGCTCACAAAATATACACGTACTAACCAAAACACTTGCATCAACCAAAGACCTCTAGTAAGTACTGGTGATGTAATTGAAAAAGATGATGTAATTGCAGATGGGCCATCTACTGATTTAGGAGAGCTAGCACTTGGGCAAAACCTCTTAATAGCATTTATGCCTTGGCATGGTTATAATTTTGAAGACTCAATACTAGTATCTGAGAGAGTAGTGCAAGAAGATAGATTTACTTCTATTCATATTGAAGAGTTAGAATGTATTGCAAGAGACACTAAACTTGGGTCAGAAGAAATAACCTCTGATATACCAAATGTGAGTGAAAGCTTATTAAATAAACTTGATGAATCTGGAATAGTTTATGTTGGAGCAGAAGTTAAGTCTGGCGACATATTAGTTGGAAAAGTAACCCCTAAAGGAGAAAGCCAATTAACCCCAGAAGAAAAACTTTTAAGAGCAATTTTTGGAGAAAAAGCATCTGATGTAAAAGATACTTCACTTAAGGTTCCGTCTGGTATGGATGGAACTGTTATAGACGTAAGAGTTTTTACTAGAGAAGGGATAGAAAAAGACGCAAGAGCTTTAGAAATACAAAATACATTTATAGTAGACGCTAGAAAAAACCTAGAAGATGAACTAAGAATTAACCAAGAAAATATATATGCAAGAACAAGAAAGCTTTTGTTAAACAAGCAAATTGCAAAAGGGACAAAAGACGTTAAAGCTGGAAGTAAAATATCACAGTCAATTTTAGATAACCTTGAAGATGAAGACTTATTCAAATTTATTTTAAAAACGGAGTCAGGAAATATTGCTCTTGCAAGCATGCAAAATCAACTAGACAAGTTAAGTCAAAAATTTTCTGAAGATCTAGAACAAACTACACAAAAACTTTCTCAACATGATGATTTAGGTCCAGGTATACAGAAAAAGGTGAAAGTTTATCTTGCAGTTAAAAGAACATTGCAGCCTGGAGATAAAATGGCAGGTAGGCATGGTAATAAAGGAGTTATATCACAAATTGTTCCGGTAGAGGATATGCCTCATACAGAAGATGGAAGGCCAGTTGATATAGTATTAAACCCACTTGGAGTGCCTTCTAGAATGAATGTAGGACAGGTTCTAGAAACTCATTTAGGTTGGGCTGCAAAAGGAATAGGATTTAAAATAGCATCTTTAATGGAAGAGAAGGTCCCAGTCAAAAAAGTTAGAACATACTTAAATGAAGTGTATGGATCATGTCCAGGTTTTGATAAACACGATCTTAAAACATTAACTGACGCAGAGATATCTGTGCTTGCATCAAATTTAAAAAATGGAGTACCAATGGCCACTCCTGTATTTGATGGAGCATCTGAGCAAGAAATTAAATCAATGTTAGATCTTGCAGATTTACCAGAAAGTGGACAAGCTACTTTATTTGATGGTAGAACAGGCGAGAAGTTTGAGAGGCCGGTAACCATTGGATATATGTATATAATTAAATTAAATCATTTGGTTGATGATAAAATGCACGCTCGTTCAACAGGACCATATAGTCTTGTTACTCAACAACCTTTAGGCGGTAAAGCTCAATTTGGTGGACAACGATTTGGAGAGATGGAAGTTTGGGCTCTTCAAGCATATGGGGCATCTCATACATTGCAAGAAATGTTAACAGTAAAATCTGATGACGTAGCAGGTAGAAATAAAATATATAAAAATATTGTTGATGGTGATTTTTCTGCAGACCCTCATGTCCCAGAATCTTTTAATGTTCTTTTAAAAGAAATAAGATCATTAGGTATTAATATAGATTTAGATCAGGAAAATAAAGAATCTTAGGAGTTTACAATGAAAGACATGATAAATTTATTTAAAAGGACTACTAAAGAAGATAATTTTGATCATATTAAAATATCATTAGCATCCCCTGATTTAATGAGGTCATGGTCTTATGGCGAAGTTAGAAAACCAGAAACTATAAACTATAGAACATTTAAACCTGAAAGAGATGGTTTGTTCTGCGCTAAAATTTTTGGACCAATAAAAGATTATGAATGTTTATGTGGCAAATATAAAAGATTAAAACATAGAGGGGTAATTTGTGAAAAATGTGGGGTAGAAGTTACTTTATCTAAAGTAAGACGCGACAGAATGGGACACATAGAACTTGCTTCCCCTGTGGCGCACATCTGGTATCTAAGATCATTACCATCAAGAATAGGGTTAATGCTTGATATGACATTAAGAGAAATTGAAAAGGTATTATATTTTGAAGCATATATAGTTATTGACGGAGGTTTAACACCTCTAGAAAAAGGTCAGTTACTGTCTGAGGAAGGTTATCAACAAATAATTGAAGAACACGGGCATGATGTAAAGGTGGGCATGGGAGCAGAAGCAATAATGGAGCTATTATCTGAAATTGATCTTGATACAGTATTCAAAGAATTAAAAGATGATATAGCAAACACTAAATCTCAAGCTAAGAATAAACGCAATGTAAAAAGATTGAAACTAATAGAATCATTTATTAAATCTGGCAATAGACCTGAGTGGATGATATTAACTGTATTACCTGTTTTACCTCCAGACTTAAGACCTTTAGTACCATTAGAAGGAGGTAGGTTTGCAACTTCAGATTTAAATGATTTATATAGAAGAGTTATAAATAGAAATAATAGACTAAAACGTCTTCTTGAATTAAAAGCGCCAGAAATTATTGTTAGAAATGAAAAAAGAATGTTACAGGAATCTGTCGATGCCTTATTAGATAACGGTAGAAGAGGACGAGCTATAACAGGAACTAACAAAAGACCTTTAAAATCTCTTGCTGATATGATTAAAGGGAAAGGAGGTAGATTCAGACAAAATCTCTTAGGGAAGCGCGTAGATTACTCTGGTAGATCTGTAATTGTAGTAGGTCCAACATTGAGACTTCATCAATGTGGTATTCCAAAAAAAATGGCTTTAGAATTATTTAAGCCTCATATTTTTGGCAAGTTACATCTTAGAGGTATTACTACAACTATAAAAGCTGCAAAGAAAGTAGTTGAAAAAGAAGGAGAGGAAGTATGGGATATTTTGGATGAAATTATAAAAGAATATCCTGTATTATTAAACAGAGCGCCAACACTACATAGACTTGGAATACAAGCATTCGAACCAATATTAATTGAAGGAAAAGCAATACAATTACATCCTTTGGTTTGTGCCGCATTTAATGCAGATTTTGATGGCGACCAAATGGCCGTACACGTACCATTATCATTAGAAGCTCAGGTTGAAACCAGAGTGCTTATGTTATCAAGTAATAATATACTTTCGCCTTCAAACGGAAGTCCAATAATTGTTCCATCACAAGATATAGTATTGGGTATTTATTATATGTCTAGAGAAAAACCTAACGCATTAGGCGAAGGTATGATTTTTAGTGATGTTGAAGAAGTTCACAGAGCTTATCAACAGAAAGTAGTTGATTTGCAAGCTAGGATTAAGGTAAGAATTGAAATAAAAGATGAAGATGATGAATCACCGATTAGTAAAAAAATTGTAGATACTACAGTTGGTAGGGCAGTTCTTGCGGAAATGCTTCCAAAAACTATACCTTTTTCATATATTAATAAAGATTTGGATAAGCGCGCAATATCGGAATTATTTGACGCTTCATATCGTCTAGCTGGTTTAAAAGCAACAGTAATACTTGCAGATCAAATTATGTATACGGGTTTTAAATATTCTACAATTTCTGGTGTTTCTATAGGCGTAAACGATATGGTAATACCTGCACAAAAAACAAAAATGGTTTCAAACGCAGAGAAAGAAGTTAAGGATATAGAAAAACAATATAACTCAGGGTTGTTAACCTCTGGTGAAAGATATAACAAAGTTGTTGATATATGGTCACATACTAATGACCAAGTTTCACAAGCTATGATGAGACAATTGGGGAATGAGACAACCAAACTTTCTTCTGGAAAAACAATCGAACATAAATCATTTAATTCAATATACATGATGGCTGATTCAGGAGCTAGAGGATCAGCTGCGCAAATTAGACAGTTATCTGGAATGAGAGGCCTAATGGCAAAACCTGATGGTTCTATCATTGAAACGCCTATTACAGCTAATTTTAGAGAAGGCTTAGATGTTATGCAGTATTTTATATCAACTCATGGAGCAAGAAAGGGTTTAGCAGACACAGCTTTAAAAACAGCAAACTCGGGTTATTTAACCAGAAGACTTGTAGATGTATCTCAAGATTTGGTTGTAACTGAAGAAGACTGTAATACTGAAAATGGAATATTAATGACACCACTAATTGAAGGTGGAGATATAGTTGAGCCTTTAAGAGAAAGAGTATTGGGCAGAAGCTTACTTAGCAATTTAACTGCACCTAATACAAAAAGTGTAATTCTAAAAAGAGGCATAACATTAGATGAAAAAAATGTAGATTTACTTGAAAAGAATGCTATAGATGAAATTTGGGTGCGTTCTGCAATTACTTGTGCAACTAGACACGGAATTTGCGCAAAATGTTATGGAAGAGATTTAGCAAAAGGAAGAGTAGTGTCAGTTGGAGAGGCTGTTGGAGTTGTAGCAGCACAATCAATTGGTGAGCCTGGAACACAGTTAACAATGAGAACTTTCCATATTGGTGGAGCAGCTTCTAGAGCAGTAGCTGCTAATAGTATTGAAGTCAAAACCTCTGGAACAGCAAGATATCATAACTTAAAAGTAGTGAAGAATACAAAAGGAGACAATGTAATTGTTTCAAGATCTGGAGAACTAGGAGTAACAGACAGTAGCGGAAGAGAAAAAGAAAGGTATAAAATTCCATATGGAGCAGTGATTACCATTAATGATGGAGAAAAAGTTGAAATGGGCCAATCCACTGTAACGTGGGATCCATACACTACTCCAATTATTACTGAAACTGCAGGAATCGCAAGATTTGATGATTTTGTTGATGGAGTGAGCACAGAACAAGTGACTGATGAATTAACAGGCATCTCCTCTATAATAATCCGAGATCAATCTAGCATGTCTTTTGATAAAAATTTAAAACCAATGGTAACTCTTGTTGACGAAAAGGGTAAAGAGTTAAATATTACAAACTCAAGCTTACCAGCGCATTATATTTTACCGTCAAAATCCTCTGTGGCGCTAACAGATGGTATGAAAGTTGGAATAGGAGACACTATTGCTAGAACACCAAGAGAAACATCAGGTACACGTGATATAACCGGAGGCCTACCAAGAGTAGCAGATCTTTTTGAAGCTAGACAACCTAAAGATAAAGCAGAACTTGCTGAAAAAACAGGTGTTGTTTCATTTGGAAAAGAAACAAAAGGTAAACGAAGATTAGAAATTACTTATAAAGATGAATCTAATGACGAGCAAAAACATGTTCAAATGCTTGCAAAAACAAAATTATTGAATGTTTTTGAAGGCGCGAATGTTGAACAAGGTGAAATAATTTCTGAGGGAGAGTTAGATCCGCATGATATTTTAAGGTATAGAGGTGTGACACAATTAGCCGAACATATAGTTAAAGAAGTCCAGGATGTCTATCGATTGCAGGGTGTAGCAATTAATGATAAACATATCGAAGTTATATTAAGACAAATGCTTAAGAAAGTAGAAATAGAATCTGTAGGAGACTCAGAATTAATTATTGGGGAACAAATGGAAAGGAATACAGTTTTAGAAATAATAGATGATCTTAAGTCTGCGAACCCAGATGCTAATTTGCCAACGTATAGACCTGTATTGTTAGGTATAACAAAAGCTTCGTTAGTTACAAACTCATTTATATCAGCAGCTTCATTCCAAGAAACCACAAGGGTTTTAACTGATGCAGCTGTTAATGGAAAAAAAGACTTTTTAAGAGGCTTGAAAGAGAATGTTGTGGTTGGAAGATTAATTCCTTGTGGAACAAATATGTCAGCGCAACGCAATGAGGCTAAATTTGATAAGACAACCTTGATAGAACAAGAATTAGCCGAAGAAATGACAGCATTTACTGATCTTAAAAAAGAAGTTCCTGTAGAAGAAGAATCTCCAACTAAGCCTGTATAAATATAAGTTCTACTTACAATAAAAAACCAAGTTTTATTGATATGTTTGTTGCATTCTCTTCTTGACAGCTATATGCTGTGCGAATAGAATTTTGCAAGTAATTTGGAAATATTATGACGACTATAAACCAATTAGTTAGAAAACCAAGGAAAAGCAAGTTATATAAAACCGCTGTTCCTGCGTTAGAATCTTGTCCTCAAAAAAGAGGTGTTTGCACACGTGTTTATACAACAACACCTAAAAAACCTAATTCTGCACTAAGAAAAGTTGCTAGAGTTAAGTTAACAAATGGACAAGAAGTCACATCCTATATAGGTGGAGAAGGACATAACTTGCAAGAACATTCTGTAGTAGTTATTCGTGGTGGTCGTGTAAAAGATCTCCCTGGAGTGAGATACCATGTTGTAAGAGGCAGTCTTGACACACAAGGTGTTGAAAACAGAAAACAAGGAAGATCAAAATACGGAACAAAAAGACCTAAAACTTAAATAATATGCCAAGAAAAAAACTTATACTAAAAAAGAGACTTCAACCTGACCCTGTATATAAAAGTTTATCAGTGTCAAGGTTTACCAATATGATAATGTCTGATGGAAAAAAAAGAACTGCAGAAAAAATTATATATAGTGCTTTAGAAATTATATCTAAAAATAATAAAGAAGATCCTATAGTAATGATGGATAAAGCCCTACAAAATGTTAGCCCATCTGTAGAGGTCAAATCAAGAAGAGTTGGTGGATCGAACTATCAAGTGCCAGTTGAGGTAAATCCTAGAAGAAAGTTATCATTAGCTATGCGATGGATATTAGAAGCTGCCTCAAAAAGAAACGATAAAGCTATGAAAAATAAATTAGCATCTGAGCTATTGGATGCTTATGAAGGGAAAGGATCTGCAGTGAAAAAGAGAGAAGACGTTCATAAGATGGCAGAAGCTAACAAGGCTTTTGCTCATTACAGGTGGTAAAAAATGGCTAGAAAAACTTCAATAAAAAATTATAGAAATATTGGCATCATGGCCCATATAGATGCTGGTAAAACCACAACAACTGAAAGAGTTCTATATTATACTGGTGTATCTCATAAAATTGGAGAAGTGCATGATGGCGCCGCAACAATGGATTGGATGGAGCAAGAACAAGAGAGAGGTATAACAATTACATCTGCTGCAACAACATGCTTTTGGAAAGGAAGCACATCTCAATTCCCTGAACATAGAATAAACATTATTGACACTCCTGGTCACGTTGACTTTACTATTGAAGTTGAAAGATCGCTTAGAGTATTAGATGGTGCTGTTGCTGTATTTTGCGCTGTTGGAGGTGTAGAACCACAATCAGAAACTGTTTGGAGACAAGCTAACAAATATAATGTACCAAGAATGGTTTTTGTTAATAAAATGGATAGAGCAGGAGCAGATTTTTTTAGAGTAGTTGAACAAATAAAAACAAGACTTGGTTCTAACCCAGTAGCATTACAGGTACCGATAGGAGCAGAAGATTCTTTTAAAGGTGTTGTTGATTTAATTACTATGAAAGCAATTATCTGGGACGAAAAGTCTATGGGAATGAAATTTGAAACTACTGATATACCAGCTGAATTAGTTGATAAAGCAAATGAATTAAGAGAACAACTATTAGAGACTGCAGCGGAAGCAAGCGAAGAACTTATGGATGAGTATCTTACTAATAGTGACTTGCCAACAGATAAGATTATAGAAGGATTAAGAATAAGAACTTTATCAAACGAGATTGTTCTTGCAATGTGTGGAACTGCTTTTAAAAACAAAGGCGTTCAAGCTATGCTTGACGCTGTAATAAATTTTATGCCGGCACCTACAGATGTGCCAGCAATCAAAGGGATACTTGATGACAAAGATGAAACACCAGCAGACAGAAAATCTTCAGATGAAGAACCTTTTTCGTCATTAGCATTTAAAATTGCAACAGACCCATTTGTCGGATCATTAACTTTTTTTAGAGTTTATTCAGGAGTATTAAAAGCAGGCGATACTGTATATAACGCTGTTACTCAAAGAAAAGAAAGAATTGGAAGAATTTTACAAATGCACGCAAACTCAAAAGAAGATGTAAAAGAAGTTAGGGCAGGAGATATAGCTGCTGCTGTTGGATTAAAAGATGTAACAACTGGCGATACCTTATGTGCGCCAGAATCAATCATAACTCTTGAAAGAATGGAATTTCCAGACCCTGTTATATCTATTGCCGTGGAACCTAAAACTAAAGCAGACCAAGAAAAAATGGGGTTAGCGCTTGGAAAATTAGCACAAGAAGACCCATCCTTTAAAGTTGCAACTGATCAAGAGTCTAATCAAACCATTATATCTGGAATGGGAGAATTACACTTAGAAATTATTGTTGATAGATTAAAAAGAGAATTTTCCGTAGAAGCAAATGTTGGAAAACCTCAGGTTGCATATAGAGAAACTATTAAATCTGTCGTAGAACAAGAAGCTAAATATATCAAACAAAGCGGAGGAAGAGGACAATATGGGCATGTTTGGTTAAAATTAGAACCACAAGAGTCTGGAAAGGGGTTTGAGTTTGTTAACTCTATAGTTGGAGGCACAATACCAAGAGAATTTATTAACCCAGTAGAAAAGGGCGTTAAAGAACAAATGGAAAATGGCGTTATTGGAGGTTTTCCAGTTGTTGATGTAAAAGTAACACTTTACGATGGATCTTTCCATGATGTTGATTCTAGTGAAGTAGCATTTAAAGTTGCAGCTTCCCAAGCTTTTAAAGAAGGTGCTAAAAAAGCAAAACCTGTAATATTAGA